>CAZDYS010000252.1:0-6203 GCA_964509445.1 uncultured Planctomycetaceae bacterium | reverse complement strand
GGTCGCGCGCGCTGATGCGGCCGCGCCCTTCGGCGTTCACCGGGCGCGTCTCCATGCGCACGACGTGCTCCTGATCCAGCACCAGCTCGGCCGTGTCCTCGATCGTGATGATCCGCTCGTCGGCCGGGATCGACTCGGCCATGACAGCCAGCAGCGTGGACTTTCCCGCGCCCGTTCCGCCGGAGACCAGCACGTTCTTGCGATACCGCACGACGTGCCCGAGGAACTCCAGCATCTGCGACGACAGCATGCCGAGCCGCAAGACGTCCCCCGAGCGCAGCCGGTTGCGGCCGAAGCGTCGAATGGAGAGCGTCGGACCGTCGATGGTCGCCGGCGGCAGCGTCGCGTTGACGCGACTCCCGTCGCTCAGGCGCAGGTCCACCATCGGGGAGGAGCTGTCGATCCGTCGCCCGACGCGCATCGCGAGGCGCTCGATGATGCGGCGCACGTGCTCGGCGTCGCGGAAGCGCACGCTGGTCGGCTCGAGCCGACCGAAGCGCTCGATGTACACCTGGTCGTAGCGGTTCACGAGGATGTCCGTGATGGCGGGGTCGGACATCAGCGGCGCGAGCGGGCCGATCCCGAGCGCCTCCTCGATCAGCTCCTGGGCGAGGTGGTCCTCCTCGGCCTCGGTGATCGGCAGGTCCTCGCTGGCGAGCACGCCGCGCACGAAGTCCTCCACCGCCTGGCTGACGACGTCCTCGCCCTCGCCGAGGAGATCCCTGCGCTGCAGATCGTCGATCACGCGCTGCTGGAGCTCGGCCTTCACCGTGACGTAGTCCGTCGGGCTGGAGGCTCCCGTCCCGTTGTCGACGCCGCGCAGACGCGTGGAGGCGGCGGAGATGGCCGAACGGTTCTGCGCACGGACGAAGGGCGTGCCCACGCGACTCTGGAAGAGCGCGCGAACGTCGGCCGGATCCGCGTCCGACGGGGGGAGTTCGTCGAGCGGATCGCTCACGGACGCTCCTGCTTCTCCATGCCGTTCTGCGGCTGCAGGCTCTCGGCGGGCTCGGTCGCGGGAGGCGCCTGCGGCCTCACGGTTCCGTGCTCCCCGGAGAACGGATCGTGCTCGACCGCGATGTCGACCTCTTCGCCGTTGCGCAGGACCTCGACGTTGGGCTCCTCGAGACGCGTCGCACGCACGCCGAGGATCTCCTCCTCGATCGCTCGAATCGATTTGCCGAAGCCCCACCAGCGCGGCGCGCGGAGCACGTACGGCTCGCCCGTGTTCGTCGAGGCCAGCACGCGCGAGCTGTAGGGCACGACGAAGTCGAGGTCGTGCCGCAGTCGCCCCGCGACGTCGTCGTTCCGAAGCCGGCCTCGGAAGCCGCCGCTGGTGTGGTTCAACACGATCCGGATGCGCTCCTCGGAGACGCCGATGCGCTCCAGGACCTTGAGCATCTCCGCCGTCCCGAGGATCGCGGGCACGAAGTCGTTGAGGACGACCAGGGCCAGGTCCGCCACGTCGAGGATCGCGATCGTCACCGCGTCGATCAGCGGGAACGTATCGACCACGACGTAGTCGAAGGCGCGCCGCGCGACGGCCAGGATGCGCGCCATCGCGCGGTCGTCCACGGGTGCCGCGTCGATCGCGTTCGGCGGCGCGGCCAGCACGCGCAGTCCGGTCTCGTGGGGAGCGCTGAACATGCGCAGGAGGCGCTCGTCCAGCCGGTCGATCTGCCGGGCCGCGTCGGTGATCGTCGCCTCCGGCTCGAGGTCGAGCAGCTCGCACATCGCGCCGTGCTGCAGCGACGCGTCGATCAGGAGCACGCGCCCCGGAGCGCGCCGCGCTAGCGCGCAGGCCACGCTCAGGGAGATCGTCGACTTGCCGACGCCGCCCTTGTTCCCGATGAACGAGATCACCTTGCCGCGCGCCGCGCTCTCCTTGCCCGCGCGCAGGAAGTGACGGCGCAGGAGGTCTTCCAGCTCGGCGGCGGAGACCGGACGGCGCAGGAAGTCGTTGGCTCCGGCGCGCATGAGCTCGATCAGGACCGACTCCGGGCGCACCTGACGGGGCAGGAGCTCCGGGCGGTAGGCGAAGGAGATCAGCGGGGCGCCGGGGCTGCTGGAGATCTCCGCCGCGAGACGCTGCGCCTCGGAGATGTCTTCGCCGAGCTCGAGGATCACGACGTCCGGACGGCGGTTCAGCGCGTGCTCGACGCCGCGGCGCTGGTCCGTCTCGACGTGCATCGCCAGGCGCAGGTCCTCGGGGAGCTCGCTGATCGCGGCCTCGACCTCTTTGGCGAGCGCGGGGTCGCGGGTAATCAGTAGGAGTTGGAGTGTTCGTTCCACGGCGCAGACTCAGCGAGCGAGGACGGGGGCCAGGAGCGGCTCGCGCTCCGCGGCAGCAGGGAGACGGACCGTGAGGTCCGTGGCGAGAGAGGGGACGGCGCTCGCGTTTTCGGGAGCGATCAAGCTCGCGAGCTTCTGCCCACTCACGACGAGCACGTCGTTCCCGTCGTCGTCGACGCCCGGTACGGCACTCGTGATTTGGACGGCCCCGAAACCGATGACGCGATCCCCGGAGTACAGCGCGAGGTAGCGCACGCCCTCGATGCCGGGGGGCTCGATCGGGAGCACCAGGCTGTTCGCGACGGCGACGTTCGCGGCCACGTCGCCGACGCGCACGGGACGGGCGGACTGCAGCGCGTAGCCGACGACGCCGGGAGTCGTCCCGTTCGGGTCCCCCACGACGGTCCCGTCCGCGCGCACGTGGAGCGTGAACGGGGCTCCGACGGCGAGCTCGATGCGCCAGGAGGCGTCCTCCAGCCCGAAGATCCGCGGGGTGGCGGGGTCGAGCACGTCCGTCCCGAGGGTCGCGATCCCGTTGACCAGGGGTCCCATGATCCCGGCGGCGACGACCGGTCGCGCGTCCGCGATGGACGTGGCGCGGACCGTGATGCCGTCGCGACGCGGGTCGTAGACGTCCGCGTCCTCGGTCGTGAGGACGCCCGAGCCGAGCCCGAACAGGAAGGGCAGCGTCTCGCCGCGCGAGCTGACGCCGTCGACCTCGTCGAGACCGCTCACGTTGTTCGTGCGGCGCATGCGCACGAGGAACGCGTTCGCGTCCGCGACCTCGGTGGCCCCGGCCGGGCTGAAGTCGGTGCGCACGTAGTCGTAGCTCTCGGCGTGCCAGTCCGGGTTGCCGGCGTCGAGCGGGTCGACCGCCGTGAACGTGCCCGCGACCATGTCGCCCTGCGCGAGGTTCTCGACGGCGTTCGTCTGGAGGACGGGCAGGTAGGGCCCCAGGTCGACCAGCAGCCCGCCGGCCGGTGCGTCGACGCCGGCCACGCCGGTGTCGAGCTGCGGTCCGGCTCCGAGCAGCAGCGCCTCGGCCGCGGTGTCGAGGTCGAGGTCCTCGTCGAACAACAGAGAGGCCGTCACCGAGGCCCGGTCCCGACGCTCCGCGTCGGTCTCCGCGTCCCGGAACCGGACTCCCTCCAGGCTCGCCGCGTCCGCGCCGGCCTGCATGAACGTCTGCGTCGCCCGCGCGATCCCCATGTCGATCACCAGCGCGAGCAGGCCCATCAGCACGATCACGAGGAACGTGACCTGCAGGAGGACGGTGCCGCGGCGATCGGTTCGGGAAGCGACGCTCTTCACCCCTCGCTGCCTCCGGACACCTGCACGACGGGCGCGCTGGGGACAGGAACGAACTCGCGCTTGGTGTCGTCGATCGACTCGATGATCGACATGCCGCCGCCCGAGTCGCGGCCCAGGCCGCCCGGGCCGAACAGGAGCGGCGTGGGCTCCGAGGAGGGCGTCACGCTGTCGAGCGGATCGTCCGGGCGTCCGGAGCGCGCGAGGCAGGTGATGTTCGCCTCGACGCTCAGGGCCTCGAGGAACGGTGCGACCTCTTCCGGATCGAGCGCGATGACCATCTCCTGCACGGGCAGCGTCCGCACGCTGGTCCCGCGGGTGAGCGAGGTGTTCGTCGTCGGCACGCCGCGCGTCTGGAGCGGCGTCACGACGATGCCGTTCTGCACCAGCACGCGGACGCGCGCCTGGGGCAGGTTGTTCATCTGCGCCTGGCGCTTGAGCTGCTCGGTGAAGACCCCGCCGTAGGAGTCGGCCAGGAGCCCCGCCGTCTTGCTCTGGTCGACGGCGAGCGCGGAGACCATGTCGAAGCGGTCGCCGGGCTGGAGCCCGACGATGCCGGTGACCTTGTCCACGTCGATGCGCAGGGCGCGCTTGCCGGCCGGCACGCCGCCGGCGAGGCCCGGGCGCGTGCCTTCCGGGAGGAAGTCCTTCTCGGTGAACACGTAGCCCGGTGCCTTCTCGTGAGCGAGCACCCGGCCGACGATGTCCTTCACGTTGACGAGGATGCCGGAGGACTCGGCGAGCTCCTCGTTCACGTCCGTGTAGGCGAACGTGCCGGAGGTGGCGTCCCACAGGTCGTCGCGGACGATCTTGTTGTAGGCGGGGATCGTGCGCCCGCTGATGAACACGCGCACCTTGCCCTCTTCCGGGCCGCGGTCCTCGTCCTTGTCGGACTGCGCCGCGAGCACCTCGCCTCCCGTCCAGCGGTTCCAGACGTCGATGGGGCTGGAGATCTCCTCCCCCTGCGAGAGCGGGACGAGGACCCAGAGAAGGGCGACCGCGAGGACCCCGAGGACGAGGATCGTCCCGTAGGGCCGGCGGCGCCGGGCGGAATACCTCACCGAGGCAGACATGAGAACCTCCTGGTGATGCTGCGCATTACAGGAACACCTCGCGGCGGAAGAGCGCTTGCGCGCTGACGAGTCTCCGGAACGGACGCACGAGCGTGCCGAGGGACTGGTGCTCGCCCAGACCGAAGGCGCCGGAATACGGTCCGGAGCCCTCGGGCCCCGGGCCGATCTGTTCGTAGCCGCCGCCGAGGGGATCGATCGCCAGGACCGGGTCCTGGAACGGCTCGCCCTCCGGGTTCAGGTCGTCCGAGGCGACGTAGGCCGAGAGCGTCGCCGACTGGTAGGGCACGTTGAGACGTACGGCGACCAGACCGCGGTCCGGGCTGGCCATGCTGAAGGAGCCGTCTCCGACCTCCTCGAGCACGGGGATCAGCGCGATCGAGAACGGCTGGCCGGTGTCGGGGTCGATCTCGTCCTCCTGCACGCGCGGGATGACGACGGTCAGCCCCGAGGGGCTGGTGGCGGAGTCGACCAGCGCACCGGGGACGTGCAGCAGGCGACGGAGCTCGCCGCCGACGTCGGCGGTCGAGTTGATCATCAGAGGACGCAGCGCGCGGTTCACGACCGGCATGCCCGCGAAGAACGCCTCGAGCTCGGCGTCCGTGTCGTTCACGTCGAGGTCGACCACGAGGAAGTCGGGGTCGTAGACGGCCTGACGGAAGCCGACGTCGTCGAGCGCCTGCTGGAAGGTGAACTCCGGCGGCAGCGGGTAGAGCGCGATCTCGCGCGCCGCGATCCGCGCCGCTTCCTGCGCCGCCTGACTGACGACCATCCAGCGACCCAGTCCGAGGATCGCGGCCAGGAGCAGGTACAGGACCAGCGCGACGAGAGCGAACTCGACGAGCGCGGCGCCGCTCTGGTGCGACCTCTGTGTTCGGGGGACTCGGTTCATCGCGCGAGCAGCACCAAGGGTAACAGCGAACACAGACCTGCGAGCATGGCGGGTGCGTAGGCGATCTCGCGATCCCCTCTGCGCTTGGCCCGCCACGCGAAAAACACTCCGACCAGGGTCGTGGCGACGGCGAAGGGCACGAAAGCGCTTCCTCCCAGGGCCGCGCCGAGGGCCGTCAGCAGCTTGACGTCTCCGCCCCCGAGCCCGCCCAGCGCGAACAGCGCGAAGGACACGGCGAAGGCGGCGCCCAGCCCGACGAGGATCCCTGTCCAGGAGACCGGATGCCAGCCCGCGAGCTTCGCCCCGAGTGCGACGATCAAGAGCACCAGCGAGATCCAGTTCGGGATCTCACGAGAGCGTTGGTCGTACGCGGCGGCGAGGAGCAGCGCGAGAAGAGCGATCCAGTACATAAAACAACAGGTCAGGTGACCGACTGACGCCGATCACCTGACCCCCCTCATGGTTTCGGCCTTCCGACCGACTCTTACTGCTCGAGGATGAGCGTGTCGAGGTTCGCGAAGCCCAGGTTGTTGCCCAGGCGCGCGCTGTCGGCGTTGAGGACGATGGTGTCGACGTCGACGCCGATCTGACCCGTGTCCGCACCGGTGGTCTCGATGATCTTGCCGCTGGCGATCGGGCCG
>CAZDYS010000251.1:0-6208 GCA_964509445.1 uncultured Planctomycetaceae bacterium | reverse complement strand
CGAGCAGCCCGATCGTGAACGGCAGCTTCAACACGTGGTGGTTGAACAGGCCGAAGACCGCGGCGAGGGTCACGAGGATCGCGGTGGCGTCGAGCAGGAACATGGGCGGAGGGTAGCAGGGGGTTCGCACGCTCCCCAGGGGGAGCGTCGTGCGGGAGAGCGCGTCCGGCTAGGCGCCGCCCGCCTCGCGGGAACCCCGCGTGCGCCACCAGTCCGGACCGTGCGGGTCGGCGCACTCGAGCTCGGTCCGGTCCCAGCCCGCGAGACCGGCCGCCGCCGCGTGCGTGCTCTCCAGGAACGAGAGCAGGTGACCGTCCGGGTCCGCCGCGGTCCGCACGGACTCGTAGGGCAGCGCGAACTCGCCGAGCTCGGTGAGCCAGAACGCCTCGGCGGGCTCGACGCGCGCGTCGGCGAAGCCCTCGGGGGTCGGGTAGGCGTAGGCGTAGAAGATCGGCGTGGCGGACGCGCGGTTCCCGGGCCAGAACCCGCAGCTCGTGACCTCGTGCGAGTAGGCCTCACGCGCGACGTCGTCCGGGAAGTTCGGGATCCCGCCGGGGTGCGCGGGCGCGGACCGCCCGGAGAACCGCGTCACCGCGAGGTCGAAGCTGCCCCAGAAGAAGTGGACCGGGCTCGCCTTGCCCAGGTAGTGCCCGCGAAAGCGCGTGAAGACCCGCTGGACCTGGAGCAGCGCACGCCACAGGGAGCGCACCTGGTCGCCGTCGTAGGCGTCGTGGTCGGTGTCCTCGTGGAACGGGATCGCGTCGGGGATCTCGCTCGGCACGGGGTAGATCGCAACCGGCATCCCGACCTCCTCGAGCCTGCCCAGGACCTCGCCGTGGAACTCGGCGACCGAGCGCGGAGCGAGCGCGACGGTCCGGCGCTCGTTCGTCGTCGTCGTCAGCACCAGCTGGTCCGCCAGGAAGTCGAAGGCGAGCTCGAACCCCTCGCGCCCGTGCGGCACGAGCGACGTGGTGAGCCCCGTCGCCGTGACGTACAGCGGAACGCTCCAGCTGTGGTTGATCCACGGGGTCTGGACCATGCGCACCTTGCCGACGATCTGCGTCCACAGGTGCAGGGTCTCGAGGGTGTCGGTCCACTCCTCGGACGGAAGGACGGGCCAGGCGGACGAAGCGGGAGAAGAGGTCATGGAGACGAGGTCGAGGCTGCGGGAGCGGTTCGTGCGAGGGTCGCGGGACGCCCCAGCGTCTTCCGCTCGCCAGCGATTGTCCAGGGACGGAGGGCAGAGCCTCGGAGCTCGACCCCGCCCCTCGTCGGACCTCTCGCCCTGGGGTTCAGGTCGACCGACTCCCCGGCCGATGGCAGGGGCATGCGGCAGCTCGTCCCGCTCGCCCCCGCCTGGCTCGTCGGCCTGTGGCTCCTCGCGACCTCCGAACGCCTCTGGACGCCGCTCGCGTCGGAGGTCGGAGCTCGCGAAGACGGGCTCCTCGGCGGGTGGGTCCTGCTCGCGGTCCTCGCGGTGGGCACGTTGGTCCACGGGCTCGCGCCGCTCCTGGGCCGGAACCTGGCGGTCTCGACGAACAGCTCGATGCTGGCCGGGCTCGGACCGAGCAACGAAGCGCAGCGGGCGTTCGGCCGCGGACTCGTGCGCGGCGTCAGCCTGCTGGTCGTGTACCTCCTCGTGGCGGGCTTCGTCGCGCTGGAGCTGCGCGCGACGACCTGAGCGTCCCGCAGGAGGGGACGACCCGACGATCCCGGGGATTCCGGGAGCAGCGGCCGCGCGCAACGCGGCGGAGGGCTTCGTGCACCGAGCCACGCTGCATCGCCGACTCCGTCCTCTACCATGTCCGCTTCGCCGTCGTTCTCGCGGCGGCGAGCCGAAGACCTCCGGGGAGTCCCCACCGCCCTCCATGAACCGACTGCAACTCCTCGCCCGGCTCGGATTCCTCACGCTGGCGGGCGTCACCTGGGTCGCCTGCGATCGGGCCGTCGAACCGGCCTCCGCCTCTCCGCGTCAGTCCCTGGTCGAGCGCTTCGACGAGGCCGAGCTGGTCGGTGCGGTGGAGCCGAAGGCGCCCAGCGACCCCACCGCGTGGCGCTTCGACGGGACGCGGGTCGCGGAGGATGCAGACGACGCGACGCGCGGCTGGACCGCGCTGCACGGCGTCGAGGACCTTCGCGTGGAGGGCGACAAGCTGGTCGGCCGCACGGGCGAGGTCCCTCTCCTGGAGATCCCGCTCCCCGCGCAGGGAATCGGAGACGACACGGTGCACGCCGTCGAGATCCGGCTCCGCGCGACGGCGGGATCCCAGCTGGGCGTGTTCTTCCTCGCGGAGGACGAGCTCGACGTCCCGGAGCTCGTCGAGGAGCTGCGAGAGGATCCCACGGCGGACCTCACGGTCGATCTCGTTCCGGGGGACGAGGTGCGGGAGTACCGGCTGACCTCCGCGAACGCGGGCTTCGCGTACTCGTACTCGCTCTCCTCGATCCGCCGTCTCCTGCTGATGCCCACGGACGAGGCGGGTGCCGCCTTCGAGCTGGAGTCCGTGCGCATCGTCTCGCGCGGCGAGCACCTCGCCAGCGTGGCCTCCGGGATCGGCTGGCACGGGCACCAGGAGGTCTACCGCGAGTCGATCGTGTCGCGCACTCCCGAGCGCGTCGTGTTCGAGCTGTCGCTCCCGCCCGACCCGTTCCTCGACCTCGCCATCGCGACGCTGGAAGGAGCACCGCTGACCTTCGTGGTCGAGGGTCGCGCCCGGGGCACGTCGGAGTGGAGCACGCTCCTCCGCCGCACGGTCACGACGCCCGAGCGCTGGAGTCAGGCGAACGTCGACCTCGGGCGACTCGGCCCTGGCCCCGTCGAGCTCGCGCTCGTCTTGGAGGCGGAGACCGACGGCCAGATCGGGTTCTGGGGAGGTCCCGTCGTCCGCGCCCGCGGCGCGCGCCCGCTCGCGAGCGCTCCTTCGATCGCGCGGCGCGCGCTCACGGAGGAACGCGAGCCGCCGCAGGGCGTGATCGTCGTCCTGGCGGACACGCTGCGGCGCGACCACTTGCCCATGTACGGCTACGCTCGGGACACCGCCCCCACGCTTCAGCGGCTCGCGCGGGAAGGGACTCTGTTCGAGGACGCGATCTCGCAGGGAACGTGGACGAAGGTGGCGGCGACCTCGCTGCTGACCGGGCTCTACGGAACCACGCACGGGCTCGCGGACATGTCCGATCGCCTGCCGGCCACGGTGACGACCCTGGCGGAGTGCTTCCGCGAGGCGGGCTACGCCACCTTCGCCACCTCGTCCGTTCCGTTCACCGGCAAGCTCTCGAACCTGCACCAGGGCGTGGACGTGTTCTACGAGCGCGGCTCGATCGACGGCGACTTCCTGGCCGCGAAGACCGCACGCCCCTTCGCCGACCACCTCCTCCCCTGGCTCGAGAACGTCCGCGACGTCCCGTTCTTCGCGCTGCTCCACGTCTTCGACCCGCACAGCCCGTTCGAGCCCGCGGCTCCGTGGAACGCCCGCTGGATGGACGCCGACGTCATGGCCGAGCACCGCGCGCACATGGAGCGCGTGAGCGAGGTCATCGAGAGCGACTTCATGAAGGACCAAGCGCTCCCGAACCGCGAGGAGATGGCGGCTTCGGGCGTGGACGCGGCGACCTACGTCGAGCGCGAGAAGATCTGGTACGACGCCTCGATCCGCGCGATGGACGAGGAGATCGCGCGTCTCGTCGAGCGCCTGGAGGAGCTGGGCCTCGCCGAACGCACGCTGATCGCCGTCGTCTCCGACCACGGCGAGGAGTTCCTCGAGCACGGCCGACACTTCCACGGCTACACGGCCTACGGCGAGATGCTGAACGTCCCGCTGCTCCTCTGGTGGCCCGGCGTCGTTCCGGCGGGCCTGCGCGTGGAGGAGACCGTCGAGACGATCGGCTTGATGCCCACCCTGCTCGGACTGAGCCGCATCCCCGTGCCGGCCGAGGTCCAGGGTCAGGACCTCCTGCCGCTCATGATCCAGGGCCATCCCCCCGAGGCGCTGGGCTACGCCTCCCGACCCGCGTTCTCCGAGCGCCGCATCGCGCCAGAGGCCTTCGACGACGACGAGCACCCGGTCTCCTCCTTCGTCGTGATCGACCCGCCCTGGAAGCTGATCCGGAACACCGAGCGCCCCGAGGGGTGGCCCGAGTTCGAGCTCTACGACCACGCCGCCGACCCCTTGAACCTCCACGACGTGGCGGAGGCGAACCCCGCGATCGTGGAGCGCCTGGCCCGGCGCCTCGCGACCTGGCGCGAGGAGGTCGAGGCCGCGGCCGTCTCGGTCGAGGCGAGCCTGGAGGAGCTCGGCGAGGAGGACCTCGAGCAGCTGCGCGCCCTGGGCTACGCGGAGTAGGGTCGCCGCAGACGGCGTCCTCAGCTCGCCCCGTTCCCTCTCGCCCCGTCTCGCCCGAGCACCCAGGTCGTCATGCAGCGCAGCCCCTGCACGTTCGACGTCTTGATCGGGTCCAGCAGCGTCGCGCCGAGCCGCTTCGTCTCCTCCAGGAGCATCGCCTCGTCCACCAGGAAGCGGTCCGTCCCGTCGGGGATCCGGTAGCGTCCGTCCCCCAGCGGCACGACGCGCTCCTCCAGACCGATCGAGGACGCCAGCCGCACGAAGAGGAGACCGCCCGGCGCGAGAACGCGCCACAGCTCGTCCAGACTGGCCCGAAACGCCTCCGGCCCGGAGACGAAGTGGAGCACGGCGATCGCCAGCACCAGGTCGAAGCGTCCGGACGCGTAGGGCAGCGCCGTCAGCTCCCCCACGCTTGCGTTCTCCGCCGGCCAGTCGGGCGCGAGCTCCCGCGCGCGCTCCCGGAACAGCGCGACGCGCTCGGGGTCGTGATCGACGGCGCACAGGTCGAAGCCGGCCCGCAGGAAGAACTGCGCGTTGCGCCCCGCGCCGCAGCCGGCGTCGAGCACCGCTCCCCCGGGCTCGATCCGCCCGCGCAGGAGCTGGTCGATCACGTAGATGTCCGTCTGCCCCAGGGTGCGCTGCAGCTCCCCGACGGTCGGTCGCTCGGCGTCGTCGGTCGTCATGGGCCTAGTCTGGCAGAGGAGTCCTCGGAGGCCTCCGCGATCCGCGGAACTCCCCTCCCCGATCGCTGCAGCGCTGCGGTGCCGCTCGGCGCCGGCGGCGCGCGAGCCGCGTCAGAGGTACGCGCCCGTGTCGACCAGCGCGAACTTCGGACTGCGCTGGAGGAACTCGCCCAGGAAGGCCGTGTGGCTGCCGCCCGAGAGGATCAACACGCGATCGTCCGCGGTCATCGGGATCCGGTTGAGGTTCGAGTAGATCCGTAGGTTGCGCTGGTAGTAGCGCGCGGCCTCGTCCGCCCCCTCGAAGCCGTCCTCCGTGCCCGCCAGCGCCAGCATGTCGGCGTTCACCGCGATGAGGAAGTCGAGGAACTCCGGCCGGTTGATGTGGCGGAGCTTCTCGCGCAGCGAGAGCGCGTCCTCGTCCATGCGCAGCTCGGGCCACAGCGCGAACGGGTCCTCGCCGAAGCGCGCGAGCGTGTCGGGATCGATCGCGTTCTCGATCTCCTGCGCGATGCCGTAGTTGTAGCTCAGCTTGTGATCGATCCCGTGCAGGCGATCGAGACCCGCCTGGCGCGCGATCTCGAACGCGACGAGGCCGACCTCGCCGTACCAGGTCGAGGGCTCGTCCGGACGCGCGAGCCAGGCCTCGTACTCCGCGGCCAGCTCGTCCTCCTCCTCGCGCGGCACCTCGACGCAGACGATCGTCGGCGCGAAGGCCGCGAGCCGCCTCGCGACGTCCCGCGCCGCGGCCTGGTTCCGCTCGTTCTCCTCGTCGAACGCGGTGCCGTGCGCGTCCGAGGTGGTGCCCATGTGGAAGGTGGCGACGTTGAGGACCTGGATCCTGCCGTCGGCGAGGCCATTGCTCGGCGCGGGGAACGTGGCGCGGTCTCGGACCGCATCCATGGGGAGAACCGCGTCTCGACCGGAAGGAGCGAGGGCGAGGGAGGCCGTGAGAACGAGTCCGCACGAGAGGGTCTTCATCGAGGTCATCACGCTTGCCTGAGGTCGGGGGGGCCTGGGATCGAGGGGTGTACGCAACATCTCGCGTTCGCCGCCTCCAGCGGAGTATTTCACGGCCGACTCCCACGGCACATGCGACGCGAGACCTCCGCTCACGGGCCTCGAGGCGGACATGCTCGGGCTACCCGCCTCCCAACTGCGATCGAGAGCCGGCGGGCCAGGGCG
>CAZDYS010000250.1:0-6229 GCA_964509445.1 uncultured Planctomycetaceae bacterium | reverse complement strand
AACCCGCTCCCGCTCGCGTCCGTCCTCCCCGTGGTGGGTGGGGGGTCGGGATGGAAGCGACAGCGATCCGCCGCCTTCTCACGCGGCGCCGGTTGCGGCACCATGCGCGGGTGAGCGCCTCGCTGCCCGACCGCGTCCTCGTCGTTCGTCTCGGCGCGATCGGCGACGTCGTGAACGCTCTCGTGTTCGCGACGGCGCTCAAGGACGCGAAGCCGAGCCTCGAGATCGGCTGGGCCGTGCATCCGCTCGCGCGTCCGCTCGTCGAGCACCATCCGAGCGTGGACCGCGTGCACCTCTGGGAGCGCGGCAAGGGGCTGGGCGAGCTGCGCCGGCTCGTGCGGGAGCTGCGCTCCGAGCGCTACGAGCTCGCGGTCGACCTGCAGCGGCTGCAGAAGAGCTCGTTCCTCGCGCGCTGCAGCGGTGCGCCGCGGGTGCTCGGCTACGACCGGGCGCGGGCCAAGGAGCAGTCGTGGATCTGGACCCGCGAGCGCATCGCCGCAGGGCCCGCCCACGCGCACATGGTCGAGCACTACCTGTCCTTCGCGCGGCACCTCGGCCTCGCCGACGCACGGGCGCGGCACGTCCTGCCGGTGGACGAGGAAGCGGAGCGCTGGGCGGAGGCCTACGTCGCGGACCTCGGAGCGCCGCCGGTCCTCGTGAACCTCGGCACGACCAAGGCGCCGAACCGCTGGCCGGCGGAGCGCTTCGGGGAGCTCGCGCGGTGCCTGCGCGAACGGACCGGCGCCCCCGTGGTGCTGACCGGCAGTCGCGCCGACGCCGAGGCAGGCGAGCAGGCGATGCGGGCCGCCGGCGGGGGATCGAACGTGGTCAGCTCGATCGGTCAGACGGACCTCCTGCAGCTCGTCTCGCTGCAGCGACGCGCGCGCTTGTTCGTCGCCTGCGACACCGGGCCGATGCACATGGCGGTCGCGGTCGGACTGCCCACGCTCGCGCTGTTCGGTCCTGCGGACCCGCGGCGAACAGGGCCCTTCGGGGCGGTCGACGAGGAGGGCCGTTCGCTTCCGGGAACGCACCGCGTCGTGCGTCCCGACGGGGCGCCGGCCCCGATGGAGCAGCTCACGGTCGAGCGCGTGCTCGCGAGCGCGCTCGAGCTGGTGCAGCCCGCGACGGAGCAACCGCAGCGTCTGCTAGACTCCGAGCGATGAAGGTCTCCATCGTCCACTGCCCGGTCTGAGCGAGCTACGGACCTCGCGCCGCGAGTTACGCGGACGCCGTTCGGAGAGAGCTCGGAGCCGAGGTCGACGTCCTCACCGGCAAGCGCGGCCAGTTCGAGGTGCGCGTCGACGGCGAGGTCGTTCTCTCCCGCAAAGGAGGGATCCTCGCGCTGCTCCTGCGCAGGGGCTGGCCGACCGAGGCCGACGTGGTCGCCGCCGTCCGCGGTTGAGCGCTTCGCCCGCGCCCCGTTTCCCGTTCGCAAGAGAGAGACTCGCCCTTGATCTTCAAGATCCTGCTGCTCGCCGCTCTGGTTCGCGCGAACCTGCACACCGGCAAGTTCCTGTTCTGCTCGAGCCTGTACGCGGTCACGGGCCTCGTTCTCGCGCTCGTGTCCGGCGGCGAGCTGCTTCCGACCCTGCTCTGGAGCGCGATCGCGTTCGGGCTCGCGACGCTCTACTTCTGGCTGCTGGTCCGTCTCGAGGACAGCGGCATCGTGTGGTGGGTCGTCCTGGTCGGCGGGCTCCTGATCGGGCTCGTCTGACCCCCGGCTACTTCACGGCCGCGACACACTCGATCTCGATCGAGGCGCCGCCGTGCAGGTCGCGCGTCGGAACGATCGCGCGCGCCGGCCGGTGCTCTCCCAGGACCTCGGCGTAGACGCGGTTCACGGCGTCCCACAGCCCGACGTCGGACACGTACACGGTCATCTTCAGGACGTGCGCGAGGTCGCTGCCGCCCGCTTCGAGCACGGCCGCCACGTTGGCGAGCGTGCGACGGGTCTGCTCTTCGATCGGTCCGGTGAAGAGCTCGCGCGTCGCGGGATCGACGGGCAGCTGGCCGGACACGTACACGAGCCCGTCGTGGACCATTCCCTGGGAATAGTGACCGGCGGGCGTGGGGGCGGAGGGGGTCTGGATCGGTTGCATGGTGGCCTCGCGCGGAGGGTAGCACGGCGCGGGCTCGCGCGAGCGGAGCCTCGGTCTTCGCCTGCGATCCGACGCGCCGGAACATCGTCGCCCTCGCCACGCGGCGGGAGGCGTGGTGTGCGGCCGCCCGAAGAGGCGGGAATCCGGCGCAACGGAACGCCGCTTCCCGACAAGGTCCCGGGAACGGCCCTCCGCGGCCGTCGCTCCGCCCCGCGCCTGTGGCCTCCTGGCGCGTTCTTCCCACCGCACCTAGGCTGGATCCAGGCGCCGCTCTTCCCATGAACACCCGCCACTGGCTCGCTGCCTGCTTCGTCGCTCCGGTCCTGACCGCCGCGGGGCTCTTGCCCACCCTTCGCTTCGGAGGAGATCCGGAGACCAAGCTCAACCCGGCCCTGGCGCTCGACGTGGTGGGGACGGTGCAGGAGAACCGCGTGTGGATCAGCCCGGACGAGACCCGGGTCGTCTACGTGGCGGACCAGCGGATGGAGGACGTGTTCGAGCTGTTCGCGGCTCCTCTCGACGGGAGTACGCCGCCGGTCCGGCTCAACGAGACCTGGGGCGGGCCGGAGGATCCGACGACGCGTCAGGTCTGGTACGCGGCCTTCTCGCCGGACTCGAGCGAGGTCCTCTACAGCGTGATCGGGCCGTCCTTCGCGGAGCTGTGGGTCGCTCCGGCCGACGGCGCCGCGCCGCCTCGGCTGCTCGTCGGCCCGGCCTTGCCCGGCCGTCTCCGCGACGCCGTGTTCGCGCCGGACGGGCAGAGCCTCCTCTACCAGCACGACGACCAGCTGTTCTCCGTCGCGACGGACGGGACCTCGTCTCCCGTCGCGCTCCACGCGGCGGCCCTGGACGACTTCGAGGAGTTCGTCGTGACTCCCGACGGCTCGACGATCGTCTATCGCGCCGCGCAGGACGACGCGTCGATGGTGGAGCTCTACGCGCTTCCGATCGGAGGGGGCACGCCACGGAAGCTCAATGCCCCGCTGCCCACGGGGCGGGACGTGTCGGACTTCGCGCTCTCTCCCGACGGCCTTCGCCTCGCCTACCTCGCGAACCCCACGTTCTGGAACTCCTCGGAGCTGCTCAGCGTTCCCGTCGACGGGAGCACGGCGGCGACGCCCATCAGCGGTCCGCTCCTCGCCGACGCGGACGTCGCGGGCAACTTCCGGTTCACGCCCGACTCATCCCACCTGGTCTACCAGGCGGACGCGACCACGCTCGACGTCGTGAACCTGTACGCGGCTCCGGCGGACGGGAGCGCGCCGCCGACGCAGCTCAACCCGACGCCCGTCTCCGGCGGGGACGTGCGCGACTTCGACCTCGATCCGAGCTCCTCGCTCGTCGCCTACACGGGAGACCTCAGCGTGGACGGGATCTCGAACGCCTACGTCGTGCCTCTCCAGGGAGGAGCCTCGACGGTGCTCAGCAGTCCGAGCCACGGGGAGGCCACGCTCGTCCGGATCGATCCGCAGGGCGGTCAGCTCTTCTACACCGCGCGCGTGACGAGCCGGTCCTACGAGCTCTACACGGTGCCGCTGAACGGGAGCGGGCCCGCCGTCCTCCTGTCCCCGTCGACCGGCGTCGAACGGAACACCTTCCTGCCGACGTTCAACGCCGATGGGACGCGCGCTCTCTACCGCTCGCTCCTCTACGGCGACTACGCATACGAGCTCTACTCGGCCCCGGTCGACGGGTCCGTCCCGGAGACGCTGCTCAGTCCTCCGGTCCCCGTGGCGTCCTACGGCGTCGACCGGTTCCTGCCCTTCGGGGACGCGGCGCTGCTCGTGACCGACCCGAACGGGACGTGGCACTACGAGCTCGTCCGGGTCTCCGACGACGGTTCCGTGCCGGCCTTCTCCGTGAGCGGCCCGCCGCTGGGCGGAGTCGTCGGGGACGTCGAGGACCGGATCCTCTTCTCGCCCGGTGGCGAGACCACCCTGTTCTTCGCCGACGCGACGACGGACGAGGTCCAGGAGCTCTACCTGGCGCCCGCGGACGGTTCGGTCGCCGCGCGCAGGCTCGACGAGCTCGCCGGGATCGCGCCGGGGGCCATCCAGGTTCGCGACCTGGACCGCACGTGGGGCGACGGGAACGTCGTCTTCCTGGGGGAGGACGCCGATCAGTACCGGCTCTTCCGCCTGGCGCTCGAGGAGAACGCTCCTCCCCTGCGGCTGGACGCACTGCCCACCGACCAGGCGTTCGACGTCGTGTACTACAACGTCACGCCGGACGGGGAGACGGTCGTCTACATCGCGGATCAGGAGCAGGATGGCGTCGACCAGCTGTACAGCGTCCCGATCGACGGTGGCGTCCCCATCCTCCTGAGCGGCGACGTCTTCCCGGACAACGACGTTCTTCGCTGGAACGGGTGGGGGGACGCGCTGCTCTTCACGCCCGACTCGCAACGCGTGCTCTTCCTCGGCGACCTGAACTTCGGAGGGCGGGACGACCTCTACAGCGTCCCCGTGGACGGCAGCTCCGAACGCGTGAAGCTGACCGGGACGGTCCCGGAGTACTCGACCGTGACGTCGTTCCTGCTCGATCCCAGCGGGCAGAACGTCCTGTTCCGCGCCGACCGAGACGGTCCCAGCGATTTCGAGCTGTGGATCGCGCCCGTCGACGGAAGCGGTCCGATTCGAAAGCTCACGCCGGGCCCGGACGGACGCGTCGCATTCGGTCGAACGGACGCGCAGCTCACCAGCGACGGTACTCGCGTCGTGTTCACCTACTCGCTGGCGAACGGTCCGGACGAGCTCTACGTGGTCCCGCTCGACGGGAGTCAGCCCCCACTCCGTCTCAACGACCCGCTGCCGGACGGTCGCGACGTCTTCGACTTCCTCTTGACCGAGGACGACCTGGTCGTGTTCCGGGCGGACGTGGTCTTCGAGGATCGCATCGGTCTCTACGTCGTGCCCGCCGACGGCAGCGCCGCGCAGGTGAAGCTCCAGGGCAACCTCGTGAACGGCGGCGACGTGAGCGCGGACTACGCGGTGACGCCGGACGGACAGTGGGTCGTCTATCGCGCGGACGAGACCGTCGACGACCGCAACGACCTCTACATCGTCCCCATCGATCGCAGCGTCGCGCCGGTTCCTCTGGTCGACGCGTTCGCGCCCGGCGGCGAGGTGATCGAGCGAAGCCTGCAGCTCACCTCCGACGGAACGCGCGCGTTCTTCCTGGCGGATCTCCAGGTCAACGAGCGGGTCGAGCTCTTCTCGGTCCCCCTGGACGGCAGCTCGCTGCCGCGCAAGCGGAACGGCGAGCTGCAACCGCTCGGAGACGTCGAGAGCTTCGCGATCGCCCCGGACCTGAGGCACGTGCTCTACCGCGCGGACCAGGAGACCGAGGGCGCCGTCGAGCTCTACTCGGTTCCGCTCGGACCGCGCGTCCTCGCGGTCGCGCCCTCCGACGGGTCGTTCGACGGCGGGACGACCGTCGTCCTGACGGGGAGCTCGTTCTCGCCCGAGACGGAGGTCTTCTTCGGAGGCAAGCGGGCGACCTCGGTGACCTACATCGGTCCCGAGGAGCTCCACGTGGTCACGCCCCCGAGCCGTCCGATTCCTCCGGCCATCATGGGGCCGCCGCGCGGCAAGTTCCGGGCGGCGAACTACGGGCGGCGGTCCGTCGACGTCCTGGTGCGCGGCGAGGGAGCCCGCGACGTTCTCGCGGACGGGTTCCGCTACGTTCCGATCGTCCCGTGACCTGGCGCGCCCCCGCGGGCGGGCGGCTTCAGTCGCGCCATTCCTCGGCCTGCGCGGCGTGTCCGCCGCCGGGGTCGTCGCTCTCCCAGGCCTCGTAGAACGCGACGACGCGCCGGACGGCCTCGCGCGGATCCACCCGCGTCGGAGCGTAGGGATCGGGCTCGGGGGCGCCGGTCGCGTGGGTGCGCAGCCACGCCGCGGCCTCCACCAGCGGGATCTCCGCCTCGGCGAAGCGGCCTTGCCGCTGGACCGCCAGGCCGAGGTCGCTCTGGATCCGCCAGACGCGCGGATCGGAGGTCCCCAGCGACGCCTGCAGGAGATCCCAGCCCTCCAGGAGCACGGCCTCCGCCTCGACGGCGCGTCCGAGCAGGAGGTGGAGCTCGCCGAGCTCGGCGAGCGCCTGGCCGAGCGCCTCGGGGTCCTCGG
>CAZDYS010000249.1:0-6242 GCA_964509445.1 uncultured Planctomycetaceae bacterium | reverse complement strand
GACGTGATCGCGAAGGCCGAGACGGGCACGGGGAAGACGCTCGCGTTCGGCGCCCCGCTCGTCTCGCGCATGGACCCGGCTCGCTCGAGCGTGCTCGGGCTGGTCCTGTGCCCCACGCGCGAGCTCGCCCAGCAGGTGTGCGACGTGATCTCGGCGCTCGCGCTCCCGCGCGGGATCAAGGTCGCGTTCGTCGTCGGCGGCGATCCGATGCAGCCCCAGGTGGCCGACCTCCAGGCCGGCGCGCAGATCGTGGTGGGCACGCCGGGTCGCGTGCTCGACCTCTACCAGCAGCGCTTCCTCTCGTTCCCCTGGAGCGAGTGCGTGGTGCTCGACGAAGCCGACAAGATGTTCGAGATCGGCTTCCTCGACGACATCAAGAAGATCCTCTCCTACTTCCCCGAGGAGCGGCAGACGCTGCTCTTCAGCGCGACCTTCCCGCCGGAGGTGCTCAAGCTCGCGCGCAGCGAGACGACCGACCCCGTCGAGGTCGCGACGCAGCGCGGGAACGCGACGGTGACGTCCATCGACCAGCGCTACATGGAGCTCTCCGAGGCCGACCGCCCGCTGATGCTCACGCGCCTGTTCGAGCAGAGCGAGAAGGACGACGTCTTCCTGGTCTTCTGCGACCGGCGCACCGACGTGGACCGCCTGCTGCGCCGACTCGAACGGCTCCCGTTCCAGATCAAGGCGCTGCACGGCGGCTACGACCAGCCCTCCCGGTATCGCGTGATGTCCGCGTTCCGCACCGGCGAGGTGAAGGCCCTGCTCGCCACGGACGTCGCGTCGCGCGGCCTCGACGTCGAGCACGTGAGCCACGTGGTGAACTACGGCGTCCCGCGCGAGATCGAGGACTACACCCACCGCATCGGCCGCACGGGCCGTGCGGGGCGGGACGGCCAGGCGATCACCTTCGTGACGCCGGCCGACGCACGACGCTGGCGCCAGCTCCTCGGACGCACGAAGTTCGAGGTGACCGAGATGGAGCCGCCGGGACGCTACAAGCGCAGCTCGCGGGACGACCGCGGGCGCCGGGACCGGGACGAGGAACGCGACGAACGGCCGCGCCGCCGCGAGGAGCGCGACGAGCGCCGCGGGTCGCGCGACGAGGAGCGTCGACCGCGCCGCGATCGGGATCGGGATCGGGACCGCGACCGCGACCGCCACCGGGACGAAGGACGCCGGCCGCGCCGCGAGCGCGACGAGGCTCGCTCCTCCGATCGCCGGCCGCGCCGCGACGAGGAGCCGCGCGAGACGCGGGACCACCGAGAGGACGGTGAGCGTGGCGAGCGTCGTCCGCGCCGTCGCTCGCGCGAGGACGAGACTCGTGCGGAGCGTCCGCGTCGGGAGGCGAGGGACCAGGAGCGTGGCGCGGATCGCGAGCGCCCGCGCCGTCGTCGTCGTCGTCGCGAGGACGGAGACGAACGTCCGCGCCGCAGGGAAGAGCGTCGCCGGCCCCAGGAGTCGGAGGGGCGCGAGGAGAAGCGTCGCGAGCGGACTCCGGAACCGGCTCCGCAGGGCGACGCCCCGTCTTTCGGCGCGATGATCGATGAACCGGCGGCTCCGGCGCCCCAGAAGACGGAGCGCAAGCGCGCACCGCGCAAGAAGAGCGAGCCGGCCAAGCCGACTCCCCCGCCGGCATCGAACGGCTTCGGTGCGGGCCTCTGATTCCACCCCTCGCTGACCTGCCAGGACCATGGGCGGCTCGAACCCCTACATCGAAGAAGAAGAGATCCCTCTCCCCACGCGGCCCTACCGGATCACGTTCGAGCCGGGCGGACACGTCGTGGAGGTCGATCCCGCGAAGCTGCCGCTGGGACGAGACGGCAAGCCCGGCTCGATCCTGGACATCGCGCTCGGGAACGACCTGGACGTGGACCACGCCTGCGGCGGCGTCTGCGCCTGCTCCACCTGCCACGTGATCGTCCGGAAGGGCTTCGAGTCCCTCAACGAGGCCAGCGAGGAGGAGGAGGACCAGCTCGACAACGCCCCCGGGCTCGAGACCACCTCGCGCCTGTCCTGCCAGGCCGTGCCCGACGGGAGCTGCGATCTGGTGGTCGAAATCCCGGAGTGGAACCGGAATCTGGTGCGCGAGGAGCACCACTGAGCGCCCCGATCCGCCCCTCGGAGCGATTTGCGACCCCCGATGGGGTTGTCCTGGCAGCGGACCCCGTTTTACGGTCTCGGGGCGGCACCGCCTGCGTACGACCCCGTTCGTGCGGGCGTCCGCACATCCTTCTCTTCGACACCATCCACTCGAGGTGGACAGCATGAAACGACTGCTCCTGATCTTGGCCGGCCTCGGCGCCGGCGTCGCGGCCTCCTGCGGGGCCCCCCAGACCGCCGAAATCCAGACCACCGGAACCACCCTCAACGTCACCGGCATGACATGAGCTGTCGGCTGTCCGCCGAAAGTGCAGGGTGCACTTGAGAAAGTTGCTGGTGTCGAAGGTGTCGAAGTGGACTTCGCGAAGAAGTGCGTGACGGTGAACGGCGAGGTCGACCAGGCCAAGCTGATCTCCGCGCTCGAAGGCGCCGGTTTCGGCGGGAGCGTCGCGGAGTAGTTCCCTCACGGAACCGATCCGGCGGGCGGTGCGACGACGAGTCGCGCCGCCCGCTGTTCGTTTCAGGCCTTCCTGCGGCGGGCCGCGGCGGAGGCGGTCTTGAGGCCGGTGACGAGCTTGCTCTGCACCTCGCGCACGCAGCGCCTGGCGAGCTCCTCCTCGTGCCGAGACAGGAAGGTCACGACGGCCTCGGCGTCGTGACCGATCAGCGACCGTAGGGCCCAGGACAGTCCCTTGACCACCATGTCGTCGTGGTCGAGCACGTGCCGCTCGCAGACGGCCAACGTCCGCTTCGTGTCCCCGCTGCCGCCCCGCGACGGCAGGTTGAGCGCGACGGTCGCGACGAGGGCCGCCCGGCGCCACCAGCGATCGCTCGAACCCGACCAGCGCTCGATGCGCCGATCGCCCACCCCGCCCTCGCGCCACACGGGCCCGGCGACGAAGCACGCGAAGGTGTCGACCGAGGTCCAGTTGTCCATGCCCTGGCCGAGCGCCTCCAGCTCGCGTGCCCCGAGGAGCGCCAGGGCGTCCGCGCGCTCGTTGAGGAACAGGTAGGCCAGGTTGCGCCCCTCGAGCGTCCCCTGCCCGACGATGGCGCGCGCCACGCCGAGGACGAGCTCCGGCGGCTCTCCCTTCGTCCGCTTCTTCAGCTCGCGCACCAGGCGGCGCACGATCGGGACCGCGACGCCCAGGTTCTCGAGCGCGCTGGGGAAGTAGCCCTGCGTGAACTCCTTGCGCTCGAGGTCGGTCGCCTCGCGCAGACGGGCGTCGAACTCGGCGGCGAGCGCCTGTGCCTCCTGCCGCAGGCTCATCGCGCCCGAGCCTCGGCGATCAACCGGGCGGCATAGTCGATCCCGTCGGGGGTCCGCGAGCCGTGCCAGCTCAGGTACTCGCCGTCCGCGATGCGGAAGCGCTCGTGCGCGAGGCCGGTGGCCTCCGCGAGCTCGGTGGCGTGCTTCTCCTGGAACGGGAACGGCTCCGTGCACAGGAGGACCAGCTCCGGATCCGCGGTCCGCAGGTCCTCCGTCGTGATCGTCGGATAGCGCTCGGGAGCGTCGGCGAAGACGTTGCGCCCCCCGGCCTGCGCGAGCAGGGCCTCGACGAACGTGTCGCGGTTGACCGTCATCCACGGCTCGCGCCAGATCAGGTAGCACCACGAGACCTCGCGGGCGCCACGAGCCGCCTCCCGCACGCGCGCGCTGCGCTCCTCGATGTCGACCGCGATCCGCTCCCCCTCCTGCGGCCGCTCGAGCGCGGCCGCGATGGAGCGGACCATGGCGGCGGTCTCCTCCACGGTCCGCGGCAGGCTCGTGTGGCAGCGCAGGCCGGCCGCGGCGAGCGCGTCGGCGTCCTCGACCCGGTTCTCCTCCTCGTTCAGCAGGACGACGTCCGGCGCGAGCTCGACGATGCGCGCGACGCGCGGGTCCTTGGTCCCGCCGACCGTCTCGACCGCGCCGACGCGGTCGGCCGGGTGGACGCAGAACTTGGTGATGCCCACCAGGTCCTCACCGCGACCGAGGTCGAACACCAGCTCGGTCAGACTGGGGCACAGGGAGACGATTCGCATGGTTCAGCGGCGCTTCGCGCGCGGGGGTCGGATTCGAACCTGCCAGACGCCGATGTCCTCCAGCTCCTTGCCGGCGGACCGGAACTCGGTGGAGAGACGCCAGGGGCCCGGCGTCAGCCCGAAGTCCTCCAGCGTCGTCACGGTCTGCCCCTTCTGGAGGGTGTTCTTCATGCGCACGATGCTGGCGCCGGAGCCGGGGGCCAGGGCCGAGGCGCGAATCAGCAGGACGCCTCTCCGGGGAGCCGGCGCGAACCGGAACTCGAGGTCGTAGCCCCCCATGCGCGGCACGTGGAAGTCCCAGGCTCCGTCCGGATTCTCGGTCGTCTTGGTCAGGAGCAGCTGCCGCTTGTGGTTCGTGCCGACGCGCGGAAGCGGCGGCTCGGCCGCCAGATCGCGTTCGGCCCGCAGCTCCGCGAGCCAGGTGGCGTAGGCCTCCTCGAGCCCGGCCACGACGTCCGGCTCCTCGCCCGCGAGGTCCTTCGTCTCCAGCGGGTCGGCCAGGAGGTCGTACAGGCGTGCCGGCGTCGCGCGCTCGGTCGCGTGGAACGTGTCCTGGTGGACGAGCTTCCAGCGCGGCGCGCGCACCGCGTAGTTGAGCCCGTAGTCCCCGTCCTCGTGGGCGTGGAAGAACAGCGTGCGGTCCAGAGGCTCGTCGCGTCCCTCGAGCGCGCGCACCAGGCTGACCCCGTCGAGATCCGTCGGGGCGGGCGGCAGGTCGCACAGCTCCAGGATCGTGGGCAGGAGGTCCGGGCTCGCTCCCTGGACGCGCTCCAGGACGCGCGGCGCGAGGCGTCCGGGCCAGCGCACCAGGAGCGGCACGCGGATCCCCCCCTCCCGTACGCTCGACTTCACGCCCGTCAGGCCCGCGGACCAGCGGTCGCCGGCCGGTCCGTTGTCGCTCAGGAACACCAGGATCGTCTCCTCCCGGATCCCCAGCTCGTCCAGCTTCGCGACCAGCCGAGCGACGTTGCGGTCGATCCGGGAGACCATCGCGTACACGCAGGCGGTGTCCGGATCGTGCCCCTCCTCCAGGTAGGCGGCGAGCTCCTCCCGGGGAGGATCGTCGTAGGGCTTGTGGGGCGCGTTCGTCGCGATCCAGGCGAAGAACGGCCGCTCCTCGTGAACGCGCTCGATCCAGCGCTCGGCCGCGGCGAAGAACACGTCGGTCGCGTAGCCCTCCGCGCGCAGCTCCTCGCCGTTGCGCAGCAGCATCGGGTCCTGGTAGCGCACCGGGACCGGCTCGGGTTCGAGCTCGCGCAGGATGCCGCCGCGAAAGGTCAGGGTGTACCGGAAGCCCTGGTCCTGCGGTCGGCACGGCGCGTAGCGGCCGAGGTGCCACTTCCCGAAGAGGCCGGTCGCGTAGCCCGCGTCCTGCAGCTCCTCCGCCAGCGTGACCTCGCCCCCGTCCATCGGGTTCCGGTTGCGCGTGACCCCGGTCCGCGGGTGGTAGCGGCCGGTCAGGAGCGAGGCCCGCGTCGTGGAGCAAACCGGCGTGACGTAGAACGACGTGAAGCGCACGCTCTCGGCGGCCAGGCGGTCGAGCGCGGGGGTCCGCACGTGGGGATTCCCGGTGAACCCGAAGTCCCCGTACCCCTGATCGTCGGTCAGGACCACGATCACGTTCGGCCCGGTCGCCGCGGCAGGCGCCGCGTCCTGCGCCAGCGCTGCGATCGAGAGCAGCAGCGCGATCACGTCAGCGGCAGGTAGCGGTAGCGCCGGCCCTCGCGCTGGACGCGACCGAAGGCGTGACGCGGGTCGTGATAGAAGAGACCGATCCAGCCCTCCTCCGCCGCGCGCTCGAGCCAGCGCGAGCGACTCTCGAAGGAGCGCGCCACGTCGATGTCGTAGGCCATGATGTAGGGCGGCTGCACGTGGTGCGTCGTCGGCACGACGTCGGCCCAGAAGATCGCGGTCTCCCCGTCGCCGTCCTCGTTGAGCGTGACGACGCTCACGCCGTCCGAGTGACCGGCGGCCTCGTGGACGCGCAGCCCCGGCAGGAGCTCCGCGTCGCCGCGGAAGGTCTCGAGCAGACCCGCCTCCTCGATCGGCAGGATGTCGTCCGGGCGGTACGAGGCCCGCCGCACGTGGTCCGGGTGCTTCGCGACCTCGACCTC
>CAZDYS010000248.1:0-6289 GCA_964509445.1 uncultured Planctomycetaceae bacterium | reverse complement strand
ATCCCGAGACTGGCGAGCAGGACGGACGTGGCGGACAGCGGAGTGCGGTCGTGCATGACGGTTCGATGAGGTGGGACTCGGGCCTGCGCGGCTGGGGAACAGGCGTGCCCCCAGAGACGGGGCGCGCACGCTGCTCGACCGAAGGAGCCTTGGGGAAGCGGACGCCCGCCTTGCATCCCGGGGCCCCGAATCCCGCGAGCTTCCCGGCCCGGAAACGTGCGCCGGCCGGTCTCCCCGCCTTCGCAGCGCGTCCCGCAGCGGGTACGATCCTCCCGGAGGGCCCGTCTCGAGCGACCAGTCGACAGTACGCGCACGGCGCGCGGGGGAAAGCGAAGCTCCGGGCCGCGCGCAGGGCCGGCTCCGCGCGCTGACGAGGCTCGGCCTCGCCCTGCTGGCCACCGCCTGTGCGGAGGGAGCTCTCGAGGACGGCAGCGCGGCGACCTCCCCGGCGGACGCCGCGGGAGGAGCCGGAGCCTGGGAGGAGTGGACCGAGGCCTCCGGCGTGGCCTTCGTGCACCGCACGGGCGCGACGGGGAAGCGCTGGCTGCCGGAGATCACCGGCGCCGGAGCGGCGCTCTTCGACGCGGACGGCGACGACGACCTGGACCTCTTCCTGACGAACGGGCAGGGCCCCCATCAGCTCTACCTCCAGCGGTCGCCCGGAAGCTTCGAGCCCGCCCCCCTGCCGGCTCCGCCGGCGGGCACGCACGGCATGGGCGTCACGGCCGGGGACTACGACGCGGACGGGGACCTCGACCTCTACGTGACCAGCCACGGCCGGGACCAGCTGCTCGCGAACGCCGGAGACGGGACCTTCACGGACGTGACGGAGAGCGCCGGGCTCGGCGACGACGGCTGGGGCACCTCGGCCGTCTTCTTCGACCTGGACCGCGACGGCGACCTCGACCTGTTCGTGGCCCGCTACGCGGCCTTCGACCCGGACGTCCAGTGCCACGACAAGGCGGGCATGGTCGACTACTGCGGCCCCCTGAGCCTGCCGCCGACCTCGGACCTGCTCTATCGCAACCGAGGAGACGGGACCTTCGAGGACGTGAGCCGCCGCGCGAGCGTGTCGACCAAGGCCGCGGCCGGCCTCGGTGTCGTCGCCGAGGACTTCGACGGAGACGGCTGGACGGACCTCGCGGTGGCGAACGACGCCTACGCGAACCACCTCTGGCTGAACCAGAAGGACGGCACGCTGCGCGAGTCCGGCATCGCCTGGGGCTTCGCCTTCAACCAGCACGGGCAGGCCGAGGCCGGGATGGGCATCGTGTGCGCCGACCTGGACGGAGACCTCGGGCTGGACCTGTTCCTCACCCACCTGGACGTCGAGTCCAACACCATCTATCGCGCCAGCGGCAAGGGCTGGTTCGAGGACGTCAGCGGCCGGACGGGTCTCGCGGCGCCGAGCATGCCCTACACCGGCTTCGGCGTGGTCGCGCTGGACGTGGAGCACGACGGAGACCTCGACCTGTTCGTCGCCAACGGCCGCGTGGTGCGCGGACGCGACGCGCGCGCGGACGACCCCTGGAGCGCCTACGTCGAGCGCAACCTCGCGTTCGAGAACGTGGACGGTCGCTTCGAGGAGCGCGCCAACGCGTTCACCGCTCCGGCGGAGATCTCGCGGGGACTCGCGAGCGGGGACCTGGACGGCGACGGGGACCTGGACCTCGTCGTCTGCAACATCGAGGCCCCTGTCCGCCTGTACCGCAACGTCGCCGCCGACGGCTCGCACTGGCTGTCCGTGCGCGCCGTCGCGGCGAACGGCTCGAAGGGCGCGCCCATCGACTCCATCGGGGCGCGCGTGACCTTGCGCTCCGCCGGCGGCGACCAGGTGCGCGGGATCCACGCCCAGGGCAGCTACCTCTCGTCCTCCCCGTTCCGCGCGCACTTCGGCCTGGGCGATCAGGGCCGTTACGACGCGATCGACGTACGCTGGCCCGACGGCACGGAGGAGCGCTTCCCGGGCGGAAGCGCCGACCGCCGCATCACGCTCGTCCAGGGCGAGGGGGAGCTCCGGTGAACCTGCGCACGCTCGCGCTCCTCCTGGTCGTGCTCGGTGGCCTCGCGGTCGCGCTCTGGCCTCGCGCGGACGGCCCCCCGGTGGTCGAGGTCGAACTGCCGGAGTTCGACCGCGCGCAGATGAGCACCCCGGTCCGCCGCCTCGTGGACGAAGCCGTCGCCCAGGTGGAACGCCAGCCGCGCGACGCGGAGGCCTGGGGACACCTGGGCTCCGCACTCGACGCGCACACCTTCTACGAGGCTGCGCTGGTCGCCTACGGCGAGGCCAGCCGGCTCGCGCCGCACGACTACCGCTGGCCCTACCTCGAAGGCGTCGTGCACTACTTCCTCGGCTCGGAGATCGAGCGCATCGCCGAGCGCTTCGCCGAGTCCGAGCGGCGCGAGCCGCTCTACGCACCACGCTTCGTGCGGCTCGGCGAGGCCCTCGCCGCCCAGGGCGAGGCAGACCGCGCCGAGGCGGCCTATCGCCGGGCCCTGGAGCTCGACCCCGACTTCATCCTCGCGCGGCGCGGACTCGGACAGGTGCTCCTGACCCTCGGTCGTCCCGAGGAGGCGCTCGAGGAGCTGCTCTACGCGAACCGTCTGAACGGCGAGGACGCGACCGTGCACGTCGCGCTCGCGACGGCCTACCAGCGCCTCGGACGCGCCGTGCTGGCGGAGGAGGCCAGCACCCGCGCCCAGCTGCTCGAGCCGGTGCTGTCCCTTCCGGACCCGGTGCGCTACACGGTCGACGAGCTCGCCCTCGACCCGGCCTCTCTCGACAGACGGCTCGAGGAGGGCATCGCCAGCGGCGACGTGGCGCGCGCCCAGGCCGCGCTCGCGGTGCTCGAGGAGCTGCATCCGGAGCGCGGCAGCTACGCGCTGCGCAACGGGATGTGCCTGCTCCAGCTCGGCCGCCTGCAGGAGGCGCGCGCGGCCTTCGAGCGCGCGGCAGCCCTCGGTGGTCTCCACGGACACGCCCAGGCGCGCCTCGCCGACCTCGCCCAGGACGTGGACGGGGACCCCGCCGCGGCCCTGCCGCTCCGCCGGCGCGCCGTGGAGCTGGGCCCCGAGGAGGCCGGGCACCACGCGGCGCTCGCGCTGACGCTCGCCATGACCGGGGCGTTCGAGGAGGCGCTGCGCTCCTTCGAACGCAGCGACGCCCTCGCTCCCGGGAGCGCCGAGCTCCACCACAACTGGGGAACGACCCTGCAGCGGCTCGGCAGGGTCCCCGAGGCCACCGTGCACTTCGAGACCGTGCTCCGCCTCGAGCCCGATTCCTCGGGCACGCTCTTCAACCTGGGCTCCATCCGGGAGGAAGAGGGGCGCCGCGAGGAGGCCGTGGCGCTCTACCGGCGCTCCGCTCGCGTCGACCCCCAGGGACCCGCCGCGGCGCGGCTGGCGGAGCTGGGACTGGCGCTCGACTAGGAGCGCGTTGCCGTCGGTACCGGGTCGCGGGGCCGACTTCTCAGATTTGCTGTCGGTCGAGACGCGTGCTTCGCGTCGGGCTGGGTGAGGCGACCCCATCCGAGCCTCGCGTTCCCACACGAACTGACCACGGTCCTCGGAGGAGGCCCCCATGTTGAAGCAAGTCCTCGCGTCTCTCTCGCTCTCGACCCTCGCCCTGGCCGGCTCTGCCGCCGCCCAGTGCTTCTCCGGCCCGGACGGCCTGTCGGGCCCCTGCTGGCAGCCCACGACCACGAACCTCCCGGCCTTCCCCGCGGTGCAGCTGCCGGGCACCAGCATCTGCTGGGACGACTGCCAGCCCAACCAGCTGTGCAACCAGGTGAGCTGGAACACGCCCGTCGAGGTCGCCTGCGGCGTCTACGAGGCGCCGATCCGGGTGGCCGACTGCTTCGGGAACGACCTCCTGGAGGGCCGCCTGCGCCTCGACTACACGCGGACCTGGGACGAGGCCGGCGGCACCGCGGCGCCGACGCTCTACCAGTGCTACCGCTTCGTCGCCAAGGTCGACCTGCGCCGCACCTCGACCGCCGTCCAGCCCTGCTACATGCCGAACTCGCTGGCGACGCAGCCGACGGCCTTCTACTACGGCTACGTCGACTACGCGTTCGACTGCGCGACCGGGACCCCGAGCGCGACGCTCGTCCTGTTCCACAACTGCGACGCGTTCATCAACCACCCGCTCTCGAAGACCGCCGGGACGTTCGACCCCGACCTGAGCTACGCGATCGTGGCGCCCTCCACCGCCGCCAACCCGTTCGTCGCGACCATCGCGCCGCCGCCCACGGGCCCCATGCTCGGCGAGGCCATGCGCAACGTCGCGTCTCCCGGTCAGCCCTGCGTCACGGAGGAGCCGATCGCGAACGGTCGCGTCGACTCCCTCGGGGCCGGCTGTGGCTGTGAGCTCGCTCCGACCATCCCGCAGCTCACCGCCCGTCGCATCGAGGGCGAGGGAGCTTGCCCGGGTCCGTTCGGTCCGTCCTCGTTCCTGTCGGCGAACGCGACGCCCAGCTTCCCCTGGCTGCACATGATGACGACCGCGATCGGCACCTGGACCACGGACGTCACCTACCCCGGTCGCGAGTTCGCCTGGGTCGACGAGGTCCCGCTGCTCTACCGCGACGGCTGCGACCAGGCGGCCTACGGGGAGGTGCACTACGGCGCCTCCACCAGCGGCGGCTACGACCCGATCGCCACGCCGACGAACCCGATCACGCCGAACTTCACGGACCTCGCGAGCAACACCAGCTGGAAGGTCCCGGGCCCGCCGCCGTCCACCTTCATGGGCTGCGTGCTGCCCTCGCGTCACCTGATCTACTTCAACCTGTAGACCGCGGGGGACGCGCTCGGAACGCCGTGCCGGGACTCCCGGCGCGGCGTTCTCGCGTTCCGTGGGCTTAGAATCCCTCGAGCAGCGCGTTGAAGCGCGCGCTGGGACGCATCGCGCGCTCGACCTTGGCCGGGTCCGGCCGGTAGTAGCCGCCCAGGTCGGCGGGCTCGCCCTGATGCGCGTCGAGCTCCGCCAGGATCTCCTCTTCGAAGGTCCCGAGGTCGCTGGCCCGCTCGCGGAACCGCGCGCTCAGCTCCGCGTCCGCGGTCTGTGCGGCGAGCTCCTCCGCCCAGTAGCGCGCGAGCCAGTAGTGGCTGCCGCGGTTGTCGAGCTCGCCGACCTTGCGCCGCGGCGACTTGCCCTGCTCGAGCAGCGTGCCGATCGCCCGGTCGAGGGTCTCTCCCAGGAGCGCGGCCCGCGGGTTGTCGAAGCGCGTCGCCAGGTGCTCGAAGGACGCGGTCAGCGCGAGGAACTCGCCGAGGGAGTCCCAGCGCAGGTGCCCCTCGCGCACGAACTGCTGGACGTGCTTGGGGGCCGAACCGCCGGCGCCGGTCTCGAACAGGCCGCCGCCCTGCAGGAGCGGGACGATCGAGAGCATCTTCGCGCTCGTGCCCACCTCGAGGATCGGGAACAGGTCCGTCAGGTAGTCGCGCAGGACGTTCCCGGTGACGGCGATCGCGTCCTCCCCGCGCCGCACGCGCTCCAGCGTGAAGCGCGTGGCGTCGCCGGGCGCGAGGATCTCGAGGTGCAGTCCCTCGGTGTCGTGCTCCGGGAGCAGCGCCTCGACCTTGGCGATGAGCTCGCGGTCGTGTCCGCGGTCGGCGTCGAGCCAGAAGACCGCCGGCGTGTCCGAGAGGCGTGCGCGCTCGACCGCCAGCCGTACCCAGTCGCGGATCGCGACGTCCTTGGTCTGGCAGGCGCGCCAGACGTCCCCCGCCTCGACGGCGTGCTCGTGGAGCACGGTGCCGTCGGCCGCGATCACCCGGACCGTCCCGGCCTCCTCGAGCTCGAAGGTCTTGTCGTGGGAGCCGTACTCCTCCGCCTTCTTCGCCATGAGCCCCACGTTCGGGACCGTCCCCATGGTGGCCGGGTCGAGCGCCCCGTCGCGCTGGCACGACTCGATCACCGCCTGGTAGACGGGCGCGTAGCTCTGATCCGGAATCACGGCCTTGGTCTGCTGCAGCTCTCCGGCGGCGTTCCACATCGCGCCGCCGTCCCGGATCATGGGCGGCATCGAGGCGTCGATGATCACGTCCGAGGGAACGTGCAGGTTCGTGATGCCGCGATCCGAGTCGACCATGGCCAGGTCGGGGCCGCGCTCGAGCGCCGCCCCGAGGTCCGCCTCGATCGCGGCACGCTCGGCCTCCGGCAGCGTCGCGATCTTGCGGACCAGATCGCCGATGCCGTTGTTCGCCTCCACGCCGAGCTCCTCGAGGCGCGCGGCGTGCTTCTCGAACACGTCGGCGAAGTACACCCGGACCGCGTGCCCGAACA
>CAZDYS010000247.1:0-6317 GCA_964509445.1 uncultured Planctomycetaceae bacterium | reverse complement strand
TCGCTCTCGCGGACGTGTTCGTCGCGAAGGCCCCCGCCCACGCGAGCCTCCTCGGCCGCGACGCGGGAGTCGCTCGCGCGCGGACGGACGTCGACGGCCGCTTCCGGCTCCCGGACCTGGAGGGACCGCACTGGGTCTGGGCCCGCACGGAGGGCTGGGCGGCCACGACGCGCGTGCGGATCGACACGCTCCGCAGCGACACCCTGACCCTGCGGCTGGTCGAGCGCGCCGAGCCCGCGTTGCTCGAGGTGGTCGACGAGGACGGACTCGCTGTCGTGGGAGCGCGCGTCCTCGTCGGACGACCGGCACGCGTCCGCTGGGGAAGCCGAGGCGCGCTGCAGTGGCCCGGACCGGGCGAGCCGCTCCAGAGAACGGGCCCGCTCGGTCGCGTGGAGCTCTCGACCTCCGGACGACACACGAGCCTGCGCGTCGAGGCGGAGGGCCACGCTCCCTGGAGCGGACGCGTTGCGGAGTGCAGCGAGCACGACGGCGTGCTGCGCGTCACGCTGGATCGCGGTCGCCGCGTCGTGGGCCGCGTGCTGGACCTCGCCGGCAGGCCTGCCGAAGGTGCGTGGGTCCGCGCCCGCGCCGGGACGGTGAGCTCCTCGATCGCCGAAGCCGAGCTGTCCTCGTCCACGACCGACGCGTCGGGTCGGTTCGAGCTCATCGGGTGCCCGGAGACCGTGCAGCTCCGCGTCTCGCATCCCCGCGGAGGAGCGCTGTGGAGCGGCTCGCCCGGCGAGGAGGACCTCGAGCTGCGCCTGGGTCCCGGATCCACGATCGCGGGCTCGGTCGAGCGTTCGGGCGCGTCCGACAGGTCGCGCTGGAACGTGCTGCTGTTCGATCCCGACGCACCGGAACAGAGACGCTGGGCGCGGACGCGCGAGGACGGGACGTTCCTGTTCGGCGGCGTCGACGCCTCGCGCGCGTCGCTGCTGCTCTATCCGGACGGAGCGAACGACGGTGCGCGTGTCACGAGCTTGCCCGTCGCGAGCGCGACGAACGTGCGCGCCGGAGACCGTGTGGTGCTGCGGCCCGTCGCGCCCACGGCCGTCGTGCACGGGCACCTGGTCCACGACGCGGGTGAACGATCCTTGCTGCTGGAGCTCCGCTCACGCACGAGTGGCGCCGCACCTCTGCGCCTGTGGACCGACCCCTTGGACGGTTCCTGGTGCTCTCCGACGGTGCCGGCCGGCGCCTGGGACCTGGTCGCACTGGTGCCCGGCCAGGGCGAAGTGCAGCTGGCCGCCCTCGACCTGGAGCCGCACGAGGTGCGCGACCTGGGCGAACGGACGCTGCCGCAACCCGGCTCGGTCCGCGTCCGCTTCGCCGGTGGAGACGTCCCTCCGAAGCTCCACGGCTGGTCGCTCGAGCGCGCGTCCGGAGGCCGCTTCCCCGTGCAGCGACACGCGGACCGCGGCTACGTCTCGAACGACGTCCTGGAGCATCGCGACGGCTTCACCATCGAGCACCTCCCGCCCGGGCCCTACCGGCTGTCGGTGAAGGCCGTCGGAACGGCCGCGATCACGCGCGAGCTTCGCGTCTCGTCCGGGAGGACGGAGGAGGTCGCGCTCCCCCTGACGGACGGCTTCGGCGTCCCCGTCACCGTCGTGGCGACGCGGGCGGCGCGACCGGGCGAGCTGCTCGACCTTCTCTGGGTGGACGCGGACGGCGCGGAGCACGTGCTGCGCGAGGACTTCCCGATTCGCTCGCGCGATCGCGAGCTCCTGCAGCTGGGTTGGTACCTGCCGGCGGAGGACGGTGTGCTCGAGGCTCGCACGAGCGGCGGCCTCGCGGGACGACGACTGGTGCTCGCGGAGGAGATCCGCGAGGCCTCGCGCACGCGCGCGGTGGTCCTGTCGCTGCGCTGACCGACGGTCGCGCGTCTTTCCGGGAACAGCCCGTTACGCCGCCGGCGCTCCGTCCCCCTAGGGCTGCGTACGCCACAAGGCACCGCACGCGACCCCGACTCGAAGCCATGGAACACCGCACGAAGCTGCTCGCGACCCTCCTCCTCTCGATCGCTCCCGCCTCGCTCGCCGCGGCACAGTCCCCCTCCCCCGGCCACCGGTTGTTCAGTCCACGGCCGGGAACCGACACGTTCCTGGTCGACGACCAGGGAGAGATCGTGCACAGCTGGCCCAGCGCGCACTCCGCGGGCCTCAGCGTCCGCCTGCTGCAGGACGGGACCCTGGTGCGAGCGATCGTGACCGGCAGCACGGTCGCGGCCGTGGCCTTGAACGGGGAAGGAGGAGGGATCCAGATGCAGGCCTGGGACGGCACGCTCCTCTGGGACTACCGCTACGACACGAACGGCGTCCTCCAGCACCACGACATCGAGGTGATGCCGAACGGCAACGTGCTGTTCCTGGCCTGGGACGAGCGGACGGAGGCGGAGGCGCTCGCCCTCGGACGCGATCCGGCCCTGGCCTCCGGCCTGCACTTCCCGGACAGCATCCTCGAGGTGCGCCCCACCGGTCCGACGACCGGGACGATCGTCTGGGAGTGGCACGCCTGGGACCACCTGATCCAGGACCACGACGCGACGAAGGGCAACTACGGCGTCGTGGCGGACCACCCGGAGCTCATCGACATCAACTGGCCGCCGGGACTGCCGGGAGGTGAGCTGCACCACCTGAACTCGGTCGACTACGACCCGGTCCACGACCTGATCGTGGTCAGCGCGCACACGCAGAACGAGATCTGGGTGATCGACCACGGGACGACCACGGCGGAGGCGGCCGGTCACACCGGTGGAGCACGCGGCAAGGGCGGAGACCTGCTCTACCGCTGGGGGAACCCGCAGGTCTACGGCCGCGGCACTTCCCTGGACCAGACGCTCTTCAAGCAGCACTCGGCCAAATTCGTCCCCTCCGGCTTCCCGGGGGCGGGCAACCTGACGATCTTCAACAACCAGGTCGACGGCAACACGCGCTCCGAGGTGATCGAGATCGAGCTCCCCCTGGACGCCCTCGGCGACTTCGTGGATCCCGGCGCAAGCGCCTGGGGACCGGCTGCACCGGTCTGGAGCTACGCCGACGGGACGAACTTCTACTCCCAGTTCATGTCCAGCGCGGAGCGGCTCCCGAACGGCAACACGCTGATCTGCAGCAGCCTCCAGGGACGTCTCTTCGAGATCCAGCCGGACGGGACGAACGTCTGGGAGCTCGCGGTGCCGTCCGACATCACGTCCGCGTCGTTCATGGTGGCCTACGTCGAGAGGACGCTGTGGCAGACGAACGCGGAGGTGTCCGCGCTTGCCGGCGGGACGACGGAGCTGGACCTCTGCATGGGGACGGAGTTCGCGGGAGATGCCTACATGCTCGTGGGCTCCCTGGCCGGCACGAGCCCCGGCTTCACGCTGCACGGCTTCCACGTGCCGCTGAACATCGACTCCTACTTCCGCTACCTCTTCCGCGTCCCCGCGGGCCCGTACCACGCGGGCAACTTCGGCCTCCTGGACGCGACCGGCTCGGCGCACGCGACCTTCACCGTCCCGCCCGGAGTCGCGACCGCGGGGCTGGAGTTCGACCACCTCTTCCTGACCGCGCACCCGACGAGGTACTTCCTCAGCGGCGTCAGCAACGTCGAGCGCATGACGATCACGCCCTAGCGCATGGAGACGCCGAGCGGGCGTCCCCTCGCTCGCTCACCACGGGGATCGCGGCCGTGTGCGCAGCCGCGGTCCCCGCTTGGTCTCGGAAACTCACTTGCGCAGGACGTAGCGGTTCTGCGACGCGACGTACTTGCGCTTGGTCACCTTGTCCTGCGCGGTTCCGCGAAGCACCTGTGCGACGTCGGCGACGACGCGCTTGTCGTCGACCAGGTACCCGTGCTCGACCAGACCGCTGACGATCTCGCTGACGTCGAGGTTGGTCACGTTGGCCGGGACGTTCAGCGGGAGCCGGGGACCGTGGGACCCCAGACGCGTCGGGTTGCTCTTGGTGCGATCGCTCAGGACCAGCGCCGTGTCGCCGCGGTTGAAGTAGACGTTCACGCCGTTCCCGATCTCCGGCAGCCGCGCGAGCTTGTGCTCCTTCTCGAAGGCGTCGTGATCCTCGTCGGCCGCCATCAGGAAGATCTGCTCGAACATGCGCGGCACGGACCCGTGCCGCATCGCCTCCTGGAGGCCGTTGCGCAGCACGTAGTTGCCCATGCTGTGCGCCATCAGGTGGATCCGGGCCCCGCACTCGTCGCCGCGCCGCACGTCACAGAGGAAGTCGCGCAGCTTGAGGATCCCGCGCGCGAAGGCGGGCGCGGAGGCCGCCGCGTCCGTTCGGTCCCGCTTGTAGGCCAGGAAGGGCATCATGCTCCCGTCGGAGGGCCAGCTGAACACGACGACGTTCAGCGGCATGGGATAGGCCTTGTGGATGGCGGCTCCGGTCTCGATCGCTTCGCGGAAGCTGACGTTGTAGCCGTGCACGAAGACGAGCGTGTCCACGCCCTTCTGCATGCTCTCGCGCAGCAGCGCGAACATCTCCTTGCTGCCCAGCTTGGACTTGGACTCATCCTCTTTCAGCGACTCGCGGGCGACGCGGATCTTCTCGACCTTCGGAGTCCGATCGATGCGGCAGGTGGCCACGCCGAACCGCAGGCTGTCGACCGAGACCTCGTTGAAGTCCGGTCCGAAGTCGTCCGGGTTGCTCTTGCGGTTCGGGTTGCGGTTCGTGGCGAAGTAGACCGGAACCCTCGGGCGACGCGTGGTCGCCTTCCTCTTCGACTGGGCCATGAAGCTCTCTCTCTTCGTGCGCGGCGGAAGCGTAGACGTCGAGCTGCGCGCCCGACGCCGCGCATGCTAGCAGGCGCTCGACGTCAGCCGCGCTTGAAGCCGAGGACGACTCCGAGCAGGAACGCCCCGGAGCTCGGCACCCGATCGGTGAGGACCTCAGTGAAGGTCTGGTTCTCTTTCAGGTTGAAGACCAGCTCGTTCAGCCATCCGATGATCCCGCCCCAGTCGACGTCCACGAGGCCGCCGGAGGAGAGCAGCTGCATGCCGAGGAATCCGACGGCGATCACGAGCAGCAGCATCTTCACGATCTTGCGCGTCGCGTAGCCGACGGCGAAGCCCATCAGACCGAAGAAGCTGCCCTCGGTCAGGTAGGGCAGGAACTCCTCGAGCGCGGAGGGCTCCTCGACGGCCGTGGCGACCGGAGTCGTCCCGTTCGGAGACGTCAGGCCCGTCACCAGCTCCCCGCCCGCTGCCTCGCCCGCGGGCTGCGGCTCGCTCTCGCCCGCGCCGGCCACGCGACCGGCCACGGAACCGAGGAAGACCAGCGTGAGCAGGCCCACGAAGCCCTTCTGCGCCCCGGTCAGTCCGGGGCCCCGCTCGTCCGCTCGCTCGCCCTTCTTCTTGTCGTCGGTCATTCGCGCACCAGGATCTCGACGCGCCGGAAGTCGATCGGGTGACTCTCCGACTGCAGGGAGATCGTACCGCGCTCCAGGACGATCGGGCCATCCAGCATGAGACGCACGGCGTCCCCGTCACGCTCGTCGAGCTGCGGACGCTCGTAGCTGAGCACGCGCTGCCCGTTCACGAAGTGCTCGATGACCTCGCCACCGCGAACCTCGACCTCGACCGTGACCCACTGGTCGCCGTGGTAGGTCTTGGAGCGGGAGTCCGTGCAGTGCTTGAGGACCAGCTCGCCCTTTCGCTCGACGTTCGTGCCCGGCGTACAGAGGTTCGCGGTCGTGCGCTCGTCCTCTCCGTTGCCGCCCAGGAGCTGCACCTCGATCGAGACCGGGAAGTCCTGGTCCCGCGTCATCGTCTCCGGAGCTTGACCGTGCACCATGATGCCGCTGTTGCGGTAGGCCCAGCCGGGCCCGCCGGCGAGCTGCTCCCCGACGAAGCGGTACTGGACGCGCAGGCGGTAGTGCGAGAACGCGCGGTCGTAGAAGAGGTGACCGAAACGTCCCTCGAAGGTACCGCGGTAGGTGTTGTCGTAGCGCACTTGCAGGAGCCCGTCCTCGACCCGGAAGGTGTCGCCGAAGTTGTCGCCGAGCTCGTAGCCGCGGATCTTGGGGGTCCAGCCCTCGAGGTCGCGCCCGTTGAAGAGCGGTGTCCAGACTCCGGGCGTCGGAGCCTGGGGAAGCGAGCTCTGGCAGGCGAGTCCGACCGTCAGAGCGAGCGGAAGCAGGAGTGTTCGAACCACGAGATATCGGATCGGGTCCACGGCGACAGGGGTCCGGAGAGCTTACTGATCCGTGCTGCCGGGAACACGGATCCGCGGTTCCCCGGGCTCAGGGGCCCCGGAGGACCCCTGTGGCAGCCCCGCCTCGCGCAGGATCGCGTTCACGACGCGTCCCGCGAGAACCCGACT
>CAZDYS010000246.1:4516-6349 GCA_964509445.1 uncultured Planctomycetaceae bacterium | reverse complement strand
CGGAACCGGCTCCGGCGCCGCGTTTTCGCGTGGAGGACGCGGACCCCGCGCACCTGTCGGAAGCCGGCGGACTCCTGCGCTGCCTCTCCTGTGGGCACCCCGAGCTCTACACGCAGAAGGACTTCCCGCGCGCGGTCGGGCTGACCATCGTCGTGGTCGCCGCGGTCCTGGCGCCCTTCACGAACTACCTCAGCCTGCTGGCCGCGGCCGGGATCGACTTCCTCCTGTACCGCTTCGCCCCGGACGTGGTGCTCTGCTACGTGTGCAGGGCCGAGCACCGCGGCTTTCCCCGGGCGCCCCGCCACCCGGCCTTCGATCGCGAGATCGAGGAGCGCCTCCTGTTCGGCGAGAAGGCCGTGATGGGGCGCCCGATGCGCGACGGCGGGACCGCCGACGCGCCCGACCCCGAGCACTAGCGGCGGGGCCGCCGGCCCGTCACTCGTCCACGCGGAAGATCGCGTAGCGTCGGGTCTGGAAGACCTCTTCGCAGCGCGGAGCCTCGCGCAGACGCTCCGCCAGCGGTCCGTTGCGCTTCGCGATCGCCCAGCGAGCTCCCATGTCGCGCACGACCTTGCGGGTCCGCACGGGGTCGTAGCCGCCTCGGGCCGCCGTGTTCCACTCGCGGTAGCCGACCGGGTCGTCCTGGTAGAAGAAGTACGGGTCGAGACCGATCACGAAGTGGTTCCACTGGTTGAAGTGGAACATCGGCGCGAAGCCCGGCCAGGACTCGTGGAAGACGAGCTCCCCACGCTCGGTGTTCTCGACCAGCCACGCCATCGGCTCCTCGAACTTGGCGCCGACGCCGGTCTTCACGTCGAGCGTCTGAGCTGCGGTCCGCACGGCGCGGGTCGCGTGGGTACCCAGGACGCCGAGCGCGAAGACCACCAGCACGCTCCAGGAGAGGGACTGCAGCCACGGGCGCGCGCGCCAGCTCCTCCAGACCTCGCGCGGGTCGTCGCCCACCACGCGGCCGAACGCCATGCCGGTCGCGAGCAGCGTGAACGGGATCCAGTACTCGAAGAAGCGCAGGTGGGCGAGGAACAGCCAGAAGTAGAGCCCCGCCAGGCCCGTCGAGACGAGCACGAAGGGATGCAGCTGGCGCCGGGCCGGGAGCGCGAGCAGGACCAGGCCCAGGAGGAGCATCCACAGGGGGACCTGGAAGTCGTCGAGGATCACCCGGCCGTTCGGCGCCTTGAACTCCCCCGGCGCCTCGATCGGGACGGAGACGCCGTCCACGAGCACGAAGCCGCCGTCCTTCGCCGCCTGCAGCGAGCCGCCCATCTGGTCCCAAACACGGAAGAGCCCGTGGTCGAGGCCCCAGAACTCGCCCTCCCAGCTCCAGAAGCCGGGGTTGAGCGGGATCGCCACCACGACGGCGGCGGCTCCGGCGAGCGCGACCTTCCAGGCGAACCGACCGCTGCAGGCCGCGATGGCCCCGCAGGCGAGCCCCGTCACGGCGAGCGCGTTGTGAGGGACGTCGTAGACGAACAGCATCAGGACCGTCCAGCCGAAGAACGCGCGCGGCTTTCGGGACACCGCGGCGTGGGCGACGATCAGGAGCAGGGCGACCAGCAGCGTGGTCGGCCGCACGAGGTGCATGCGCGACAGGTGCATGCCCGAGGCCGCGCAGCTGAGCAGCCCGAAGGCCCAGGCCAGCGGCACGCGATGGGAGCGCAGGATCGCGTGGATCGTCGAGGCCAGGAAGGACGCGAAGAACGCGGCCGAGACCTTGCCGCCGGTGACCAGCCCGAGGACCAGGAAGGGCGCCAGGAACACGTGGTAGCCGAACTGCCAGTCCGCGAAGAGCTTCCCGTAGCTCCCGAACGTCATCCA
>CAZDYS010000246.1:0-4416 GCA_964509445.1 uncultured Planctomycetaceae bacterium | reverse complement strand
GCGGGCACGCCGCAGGTGAAGTCCCGGCACACGTAGGCGCGCGCCTCGCCCTCGGGAGCGGTCTTGCCCGCCAGGACGGGGAGGAGCTCGCTCGCGGCCTCTCCGGCGGCGTGCGCGACCACGCGCTGGGGCAGGTAGGTGCCGCGGACCTCGCGCAGGAGTCCCTCGAACGCGTCGGAGCCGCGCGTGCCGGCCAGCACGATTTCCCGCGGAGCCTGTTCCCGGTGGTCGATCGCCAGCAGCAGCTGGCTGAACGCGCGCGCGTGCCCGCTGGCGGCGCGCCCCACGGACGCGATCGCCTTCTCGGCCCGGGCGCGGTGCTCCGGGTTGCCCGTCATAGCGCCGAGTCGCAGGAGGTTGTGCACCTGGACCGAGCTCCCGGAGGGCAGCGCCCCGTCGTAGGGCACCTTCATGCGCACCAGGAGCCGCTCGTGGTCCGAGGCGGTGGTGAAGTAGCCACCGGCCTGCTTGTCCTCGAAGGCGTCCGTCAGCACCTCGTTCAGGGCGAGCGCCTCCTCGATCCAGTGCAGGTCGAAGTCGGACTCGTAGAGGTCGATCAGGCCCGCGATCAGGAACGCGTAGTCGTCGAGGTAGGCGGCCAGGTGGGCCCGCCCGTGCCGTGCGGTGGCGTAGAGCCGCCCGTTCTCCGCCCGCATGCCCTCCAGGCAGTAGCGGGCGATCCCCTGGGCGACCTCCAGGAAGCGCGGCTCGTCCAGCACCTGGTGGGCCTGGGCGAGGGCCGACAGCGCCAGGCCGTTCCAGGAGGCGAGGACCTTGTCGTCCTTGCCCGGGGCCACGCGCTCGGCGCGCGCGGCGAGGAGCTTCTCGCGCGCCGTCTGCATGCGCTCCTCGAGCGCCTCGGGCGTCCGGCCGAGCCGGTCCGCCACTTCCTGGGCGGTCTCCGGCCTCCACAGCGCGCTCGTGCCGTGCTCGAAGTTCCCGGCGTCCGTCACGCCGAACCAGACCGCCGCCTCGGCACCCAGCTCGTCGCCCAGCACGGCCGTCAGCTGGCCCGGCGTCCAGACGTAGTAGCGGCCCTCCTCGCCCTCCGTGTCCGCGTCCAGGGAGCTCGCCAGGCCCCCCTCGGGCGTGCGCATCTCCTCCGCCATCCACAGGCACGTCTCCCGCGCCGTGCGGGCGAAGGACGCGTCTCCCGTGAGCAGGTAGGCCTCCAGGTAGAGCGGCGTCAGGAGCGCGTTGTCGTAGAGCATCTTCTCGAAGTGGGGGATGAGCCACTTCTCGTCGGTGCTGTAGCGCGCGAAGCCGCCGGCCAGGTGGTCCCAGATCCCGCCCCGAGCCATGCGGTCGAGGGTGTACGTGACCATGTGGAGCACCACGTCCTCGCCCGTGCGCCGGTGGTGGCGCAGCATCAGCCGGCCGTCCGTCGCGTGCGGGAACTTCGGCGGCCCGGTGAACCCGCCCCACTCGGCGTCGAAACTCGAGGCGAGCGTCTTCAGCGAGGCGTCGAGCACGCTGGCGGGCAGCTCTCCCGAGAGATCGGCCGTGGCCTGGCTCTGGATGCTGTCCGTGAGCGAGGCGCCCTGCTTGTGCACGCGCGCGCGGTCCTCGGTCCACAGCTTCTGCAGGAAGCGCAAGAGGGACGCGAAGCCCGGCCGCCCGTACTTGTCCTCCGGCGGGAAGTAGGTGCCGCCGTAGAAGGGCTCCAGGTCGGGGGTCAGGAACACGCTCATCGGCCAGCCGCCCTGACCCGTGAGCGCCTGGACGGCGCGCATGTAGATCTCGTCGAGATCCGGGCGCTCCTCGCGATCCACCTTGATGCTCACGAAGTGCTCGTTGAGGTAGGCGGCGATCGCCTCGTCCTCGAAGCTCTCGTGCTCCATCACGTGGCACCAGTGGCAGGCCGAGTACCCGATCGACAGGAAGATCGGCTTGTCCTCGGTGCGCGCTCGCTCGAGCGCCTCGGCACCCCAGGGGTACCAGTCCACGGGGTTCGTCTGGTGCTGCAGGAGGTAGGGGCTGGTCTCCTGCGCCAGGCGGTTGCGCCGCGCTTCGCCGCTCTCGGGGGTGCTCACGGCGAAGATCCTGCCACAAATGAAGAAAGCCCCACGGCGCGCGCGGGGCTTTCTCGTTCTCTGTCACTCACCGCGACGCGCGCGGTGGATCGGGTCGTTCCCGCGGCGCGCGCGGGGGACCCTTGGTCTTGTCAGCGGGTGGCGCCGACCGTGAGGCCGATCTGGAAGAAGCTTCCTTCGTCCGCATCGCTGGAGACGTCCGTGAACTGGGCCTGCCACTTGGCGTCGTTGCCGTTCTTGTAGTGGGAGACGCCAGCCGTCACGAGGCTCGTGTCGTTGGAGTCGTCGAGGTCTTCGAAACGCACGCCGACTTCCCACTCGGGGTTGATCAGGAACGAGCCGGTGGCCGCGAACGGGTTGGAGTCGCCCTCGAGGACGAACGGGGTGACGGTCCAGCCGAGGTCTTCGTTGGTGAAGCCGACGGAATCATCATCCATGATCCCGAAGTCCACGCCGAAGCCGAACTGGCCGACGTTGCCGTTGAAGTCGACGTACTGGTTCAGCGCATCGCCAGAGATGCCGTCGTCGTTGGTGACGGCGAGACCGACGGTGCCGTTGAAGCCATCGCCTTTGCCGCGGGCGCCTTCGTAGGTGCCAGCGCCTTCGCCGAAGCTGTAGTCGATGCGGGCGGTCCAGAAGTGATCGTTCTCTTCGCCGGTGACACCGTTGAAGAGGCCGAAGCACCACGAGAAGCCGCTACCGCCGACTTCGCCGGACGCCTGCGCGCCGACATCCCAACCATCGAACGCACTACCGAGCGTCGTACGATCCAGGAACAGGGTGTTCTCCGGATCGATGATGCCGCTGCGCAGCACGTTCGGCTTCATCTGGCCGAGCTGCGTGGCGACACCCGCCGTGCAGTTCCAGCGAACCCAAGCATCTTCCAGCTCGAAGTCGCCGTCGTCGAGGTCTCCGTTGACGCGGTAGGAGAAGTCTCCGACCGAGCCCCAGAAGGCCACGTCGATGTCGTTGAAGTCGAAGCCGTTCAGGTCATTGCCACCGCCCGTCGAGATGTCGTCGGTCGCGTTGCCGTAGAACGTGCGCAACAGAACGGACCAGCCGCTCCCATCGCCCTGAGCAGGGGCGAGCGACGCGAGATCGTTGATCCCGCTGTCCAGGCCGAGCCAGTCGCTGTTGCCATCGCTCGGATCGGCAGCGCCGATCGAGCCAACCACAGCGAGGCCGAGGGCCGTCGAAACGAACTTGTTCATGAGAAAGTGCACTCCGGAATGTGAGAGACAGTTCCTAGGAATGGGGATCCTGGTTTGGGCCGAGAGGATAGAGCTCGCCCTCGGCTTGGGAAGCAGTTGGCGGAGTTTGTCTCCCGATTCCAAGCTGTTTCTGCGGCCTTTTCCGGCGGGATCGAGGCGGGTGGCGCATCGGAATCCAGGATTCCTCAAAGGACCGAAAACTGCGAAAAACGTCCCCTGATGCGCAATTCCACAGGTTGCGAGGGCCCCTGAGCCCCCGAGGAGCGCGTCGAGCAGCCTGGATCGCCGCTCCTTACCAGGAAGGTGCTTTTGTCTGCCCCCGCGCTCGAGGCCAGGAGAGGGTTCCGAGCGGTCTCGGCGGCAGGCCGCGCCGCCCCGCTCCGGGGCCGCCCTCAGCCCTCCCCGAACCGGCGGCCGCGCTCCCGCTTGCGCTCGGATCGGTGCTTCTTGGCCCGCAGGCGTCGCTCCCGGGAGCCGCGCGTCGGTCGGGTCGCCCGCCGCTTCTTCGGGCTCTGCAGGCTCTCCGCCAGGAGCGTCGCCAGCCGCTCGCGCGCATCCTCCTCGTTGCGTGCGCGCTCTCGGTGCCGCGAGGCGTGCAGCACGAGCTCGCCCTCCTTGGTGAGGCGGTGGGACAGCCGCTGCAGCAACAGGGTGCGGCGCGCTTCCCCGAGCACCCGGCTCGCGCGGACGGAGAACCGCAGCACGACCTTCGAGGCCACCTTGTTCACGTTCTGCCCGCCGGGACCGCCGGAGCGAGCGGCCGTGATCTGCAGCTCGCTCGCGGGAATCGTCAAGCGGGCGTTGACCCGCAGGGGCTCCCCGCCCGGGCTCATCTCAGGCGGAGTGCGGGTCTCGCTCGCGCAGCATCACGAACGGGAAGATCCCCGTGTCGTGTCCGTCCGCGAACCGCAACGCGATGGCGTAGTGCCCGACCAGCTTCACGTCGACGTGCTCGAGCCCGTCGGGCACGGTCGTCGGATCGAGGAGCGCGCGACCGGTGACCTCGTCGATGCAGCGCGCGCAGGGGCACATCTTGCGGAGCTCGGTCGCGCTGTAGACGGTGCGGTGCCCGTCGTCCCAGTCGATGGCGATCTCCTTCGGATCGCTCCGCGTGATCGTGGTCGGGTTGGTGGAGGCCACGGTCTGGGGGGCGGTGGGGCGGTCAGCGGGGG
>CAZDYS010000245.1:0-6358 GCA_964509445.1 uncultured Planctomycetaceae bacterium | reverse complement strand
GGCTGGTTCTGCCTGGAGGCCTGCGAGTACGACCGCTCCTTCCTGCAGCTGCGACCGCGCGCCGCCATCGTCACCAACGTCGAGGAGGATCACCTCGACTGCTACCACACGCTCGAGAACATCGAGCGTGCGTTCGCCTGCTTCCTCGACGAGGTCGCGACCGACGGACTGATCGTGCTCGGCAGCGACGTCCCCGAGACGGTCGAGCTCGGCGGGCGCGCAACGGAGATCTGGCGCCTGGGCCGCGAGCTGCAGCTCGACCTGATGGGGGAGGAGCGCGGTGCATTTCGTTTCCGGCTGCGCGGTCCGGGCTGGGCCACTCCGCCGGTCGCGCTCCGCGTGCCCGGCCACTTCAACGCGGAGAACGCGGCCCTCGCGCTCGCTCTGGCGATCGGCATCTCCGCGCGCGAGCGGGGCGTCGAGCCCGGGGAGCTCGCGGTCGCGGCGGCCCGCGGCCTGGAGGAGTTCGAGGGCGTGCATCGCCGCTTCGAGTCCTGGGGCGAGGTCGCCGGCGTGTCGGTCGTACACGACTACGCTCACCACCCGACCGAGGTTCGCGTGACGGTCGAGGCCGGCCTGCGCGCCTTCCCGCGCCGACCGCTCCACGTCCTGTTCCAGCCGCACCAGCACAGCCGCACGTCGCGCTTCCTCGAGGAGTTCGCGGACAGCCTGCGCGCGGCGGACGCGGTGCTCGTCGCCGACGTGTACGGAGCGCGGACGCACATCGACGGCGAGGAGTTCGCGGGCGCGTCCGAGCTCGTGCTCGCTCTGCGGCGGCGCGGCGTCGACGCGGTCGAGGGCGGACCCCTCGACACGGCGATCGAGCGACTCGTCGACGGCCTGGCGGTTCCGCGCCCCGCCGCGGCGCTGGTCCTCGGGGCCGGCGACGTGGAGGGGGTGCGCGAGGAGCTCCTGGCGCGCCTGGCGGCGCAGAGCGGCGTCTCCACCTGAGGCGCGGCGGGACGTCTCTCTTGCGGTCCGGCCAGAAGGCCTGGCCGCGCTGGCGTTTCGGCCCCCCCGGGCCTTGGCCCGGATCCCCCGATGGGGGACGATGCGCGGCATGAACGCGCTCTGGCCCTGTCCGGCGATGCGGAACGCCGAGCTCTCCGGCCGCACGACCCTGAACGTCGGCGGGCGAGCCGAGTGGTTGCTCGAGCCCTCCAATCCCGAGGAGCTCGTCGACGCCTGGTGCGCCGCCCGCGAGGAGGGGTTCCACCCGCGCCTGCTCGGCGGGGGAGCCAACCTCCTGATCCCGGACGGCACGCTGCCGGGCGTCGTGATCACGACCGCCCGGATGGCGCGGCTCTTCCGACCGGACCGGCTCGAGGAGACGCGCTGGGAGGACGCCCTGGACGCGGACGAGGCCGGCGACGCGACGAACGGACACGCACCGGTCGAGGTCGAGCGACCCGAGCTGGTGGCCTGGGCCGGCATGCCGATGCCGGGCATCGTGCGCGCTTCGCGCGAGCTCGGCTGGAGTGGTCTGGAAGGGCTCGCCGGAGTTCCGGGACACATCGGCGGCGGCGTCGCGATGAACGCCGGCGGTCGCTGGGGCGAGCTGTGGGACGTGGTCGAGCGCGTGCGCGTGCTCGGACCGGACGGCACGGTGGAGGAACGTCCGCGCGGGGACTGCCAGCCCGGCTACCGCGACGGCAACCTCGGCGGCGCGATCGTGCTCGGGGTCCACCTGGTCCTTCAGCAGGACGACCGTGCCGTCGTGAAGGAGCGCATCCGTGCGTTCATGACGGAGAAGAACGCCGTGCAGCCGGTGACGGAGCGCTCCTGCGGCTGCATCTTCAAGAACCCCGACCCGGAGCTCTCCGAGGGTCGCTCGGCCGGACGGCTGATCGAGGACTGCGGCGGGAAGAGCCTCGCGCGCGGCGCGGCCCGGGTCAGCGAGAAGCACGCGAACTTCATCGTCAACGGCGGTGGAGCTCGGGCCGCCGACGTCGGCGCGCTGATCGAAGACGTCCGCCGCCTGGTTCGCGACCGGTCCGGCGTCGAGCTCGCGGTCGAAGTGAAGCGCTGGGACCCCGTCGAAGCGGACGGGACCCCAGCGACCTGAGTCAGGCGGACGTCGGGTCGGCCGTACCGAGCTCCTTCGCGGGGAACGGGCACTCCTCGGTCTCGAAGTGCTCGACCTCGCCCCAGGTGCTCTCTCCTCCGCAGATGCAGTCGGGCAGCGCGAGGCCCGAGCCGAGGATCTCGAGGGCGTCACAGCGGCAGTCCTTGCGCGTCACGGGCATGTCGCTGTCCTTCTTGCACTCGGCACCGAACAGCTCCTCGCCGTTGCACACGCCGTGGGCCGGGTAGAGCACCTTGTGCTCCCAGCAGCGAGGTCCGAAGGCGCTGATGCTGTAGCCGAACAGCTTGATGCCCACGCCGCAGCGCGACTCCTCGCCGACGTTCTCGACGCGGCCGTCCTCGAGGGTGGCCTTCTGGTTCGGGCACAGACCACCGGCTTCCTGGGCGGCTCCGAGGCCGGCGAGCGGGAAGAGCGTGCAAAGGTGCAATAGCCAACGCATGGGTTCTCCTTTCTGAAGAAGGGTCGACGGTGGCGGTGTTCGTGGGCCTAGAGCCCGAGCGCCTGCGCGAGGGCGACGTGCTCGGCGGGATCCAGGCGACCCGCGAGGGCCTCGAGCGCGTGACGGCGCAGAGGCACGTCGAGGGAGCCGTCGCAGGTGAGCTCGCGCAGGAACTGCACGGTCGCGTCGCGGAGCTCCGGCGCGAGATCCGAGCGCACCAGGTTGGCGGTCGCGTAGACGACGGAGCTCTCCGGGAGTCCGATCCTCGGATCCGCGCGGTCCTCGTAGCCCTGCCGCAGGAAGGTCAGCGTGGCGGGCTCCACGGCGACCTTCGAGGACGCGGTGAGCGTCAACACGGCCTGTCCGCGCACGCGGGCCGAGGGATCCTCGCTCGCGATCGCGAGCAGGGCTTCGGGTCCCGCGTCCTCCAGTCCGGCGACGAGCAGGCGGCGGGCCTCCTCCTGGACCCCCGCGATCCGGCGCTCGTAGTAGGCGTCTTCGAGGGCCTCGCGACCCCCGGCGCGGTCTCCGAGCGTGAACATCTCGGCGAACATGGCGCTGGTCGCGCGGTCGGCCAGGAACGCCGCCGCTTCCGCGACCGGCGCCGCCGTGGCGACGGACGAGCTGATCGCCTCCCGCAGGTCTTCGCTCGTGTCGTCGCGGTCGTAGAGCTCGCCGGCCCATTGCAGGGCCTGTTCTCCCCGTGCGCCGCGCAGGAGGCGCGTCAGGGACACGGTCAGGAGGCGCGGGCTCTCCGCCCGCTCCAGCTCGAACAGGTCGAGCGCGCGCGCCTCGACTCCCTCGAGGTCCGTACCCAGCTCCGCCAGGATCCCCAGGTAGAGGTCGGCCTGCTCGGGGTGTTCCTGCGCGAGCTCGCGCAGCAGTCGTTCGTAGGAGAGGTCGAGCACCAGTCGGTCGTCCGCTCCGCGTAGGGATGCGAGCAGGTTCGCGAGCGTCTCGCGGACCGGGGAAAACATGTTCACGAGGGCGCGCAGGAGGTCCTCGACGAACGCTCGGCCGTCGCGCGCGTGGCCGCTCCGGTGCAGCTCCGTCGCGCGGGACGGGGCACAGAAGAGCGCGGCCGCGCAGAGGACCGCCCGCAGCGCACCGATCTCCTCCGGGCTGAAGCGTTCCCCGTCGCGCGTGAGCCCACCGCCCTGCAACAGCTGGACGGTCCGGTCCAGAGGGGGCCGGCTCGCGACGACGTCGAAGAGCGCCTCCTCGAGAGCCTCCTCGTCGCGCAGGTCCACGGCCGCGATCGCGCGCAGCGCGGCCCGGAGTCCTTCCTCGTCGAGGGGCTGCGGCTCGCCGGCCGGGCGGTCCGCGCCCCCCGCGACGGAAACTCCTTCTCGGTCCCCGGGGCGGGGCCGGCCCAGCCCGTCGAGGCCCGTGGAGGCGTCGTCCCCGCTCTCGAGCGGGTGCGTGTCCTCGGAGAGGACCACAGAGCCCGCGCGGGCGGGGAGGTGTTCGAAGACCAGGAGGGCCAGGAGGACGAGGGTCAGACCGGATAGGAGGAGCGAGCGTCGATTCATGGTCCTGGAGGGACCGGGCGAGCCGCGTTCCGGTTGCAGGGTTCCTGCCGAGAGGCGCAGACGAGACCTTCGGAAGGGACCCCCGAAATCTGCTTCGGTGATTCGAGGGTTCGTCCGATACCTCGCTTCAGTGGCCAGCCGGGACCCCTGCGAACAACGCGCGGAGCTCCCTTCCCCACCTTCCCCTCGGATCGTTCCCCCACGATCCCAGACTCCGCGACGTGAGCTGGTCGGGGGTCCCGGTGGCCGCTATCTTGGCGCGCCGCGCGTCGCAAACAGGGGACGACGCGCACTCGGGTTCGCCAGGTCGGCGTGCGCGGGTCCCTCCATCCCCTCGAAGACGCCGCGATGTCGAGCTCCGAAGCTTCTCCCCCGGTGGAGGAGCCGTTTCCGCTCTCCACCCTCCGTCACTCCGTCTCGCACCTGATGGCCTCTGCGGTGGAGAAGCTCCATCCCGAGGTGCAGTTCGGCTTCGGGCCGGCGATCGAGCACGGGTTCTACTACGACTTCCTGCTCGACGAGCCGCTCGAAGAGAAGGAGCTCAAGAAGATCGAGAAGGAGATGCGCAAGATCGCGAAGCGCTCTCCCGAGCTCGTCTGCGCCGAGTACACGCGGGACGAGGCCAAGGAACGTCTCGCCGCGAAGGGGCAGACCTTCAAGGTCGAGGCCGTCGACGACATCCCCGCGGACGAGAAGATCACGTTCTACTCCCACGGCGACTGGGAAGACCTGTGCGAGGGACCGCACCTCGACCGCCTGGACTACGACTTCAAGTTCAAGCTGATGTCGGTGGCCGGGGCCTACTGGAAGGGCAGCGAGAAGAACCCGATGCTCCAGCGGATCTACGGAACCGCGTTCTGGACGCAGGAGGACCTCGACCAGCACCTCGAGTGGCTCGAGAAGGTGAAGGAGCAGGACCACCGACGGCTCGGCACCGAGCTCGACCTGTTCTCGATCCACGCGGACGCGGGCGCGGGCTTCGTGTTCTGGCATCCGCGGCTCGGCGCGGTGCGGCGTGAGCTCGAGAAGTTCTGGTGGGCGGAGCACGAGCGCCGCGGCTACGACGCGGTCTACACGCCGCACGTCGCGCGCGAGGCCCTGTTCGCCGTCTCGGGACACCTCGAGAACTACGACGAGCTGATGTACGCGCCGATGGACATCGAGGGGATCCCGTACCGGGTGAAGCCGATGAACTGTCCGTGCCACGTGCTGATCTACGACGACCGGGGGCGCAGCTACCGCGAGCTTCCGGTGCGCATGGCGGAGCTGGGAGGCGTCTACCGCTTCGAGCGCTCGGGTCAGGTGACCGGCATGCTGCGCGTGCGCGGGTTCACCCAGGACGACGCGCACATCTTCTGCACGCCGGAGCAGCTCGCGGACGAGATCGCCGGCGTGATCGAGCTGATCACGTTCATGAACAGCACGCTCGGGTTCCAGTACACCGCGTACCTCGCGACCCGGCCGGAGGAGAAGGCCATCGGCTCGGACGAGGTCTGGGAGATGGCGATGGACGCCCTGCGCGAGGGCGCCAAGAAGGCCGGGATCCCGCTCGAGCTCGACGAGGGCGGCGGCGCGTTCTACGGCCCGAAGATCGACTTCAAGCTGAAGGACGCGCTCGGACGGGAGTGGCAGACCTCGACGCTGCAGTGCGACTTCAACCTCCCGGAGCGCTTCGACCTGACCTACGTCGACTCGGACGGCGACCAGAAGCGTCCGATCATGGTGCACCGGGCGGTCTACGGATCGCTGGAGCGCTTCGTCGGCGTCCTGATCGAGCACTACGGCGGCAAGTTCCCGTTCTGGCTGGCGCCCACCCAGGTCGCGGTGATCCCGATTCGGGAGGAGCACGCGGACTACGCTCGGGAGTGCGCGCGCAAGCTCAAGAACACCGGCTTCCGCGTGGACTGCATGGACCAGCCGTCGCACATGAACAAGAAGATCAAGACCGCTCGGAAGGAGAAGGTCCCGTTCCTCTTGATCGCCGGCGGCAACGAGGTCGAGCAGGGGACCGTGACGGTCAGCCAACGCGGCGTCGAGGAGCAGGAGACGGTCCCGTTCGAGGCCTTCCTCGAGCGCGCCGAGCGCCTGCGCGCGACGCGTGCCCTGGAGCTGGACGGCTGAACCGGACCGGGCGCTCGCACGACCCGGGCGGCGAGCGGCCTCGGCGCCCGGTCCTCCGGAACCCGCGCGCGTGAGCTAGGCTGCAGGCATGCTCGCCGCCGTCGCGCTCGGGGCCGCGCTCTGGTGCGCGCCTCTCCAGGAGACCGCGCCCACGCTCGCGGAGCGCGTCGAGACCGCGCG
>CAZDYS010000244.1:0-6360 GCA_964509445.1 uncultured Planctomycetaceae bacterium | reverse complement strand
GCTGCCAGTCCCCGCGGCGCTCGAGTCCGCGCAGCATGCCCTCGCCGGGCGTCGCGAGGTCGGCCTTCGACAGCGCGGCGCGGATCGTCGCGACCAGGAACCCGAACATGCGCCGGTCCTCCTGGAAGCGCACCTCGGCCTTGGTGGGCGACACGTTCACGTCGACCTTCGCGGGGTCCATCGACAGCTCGAGGAACGCGACCGGCTGCCGCTGCTCCACGGAGAGACCGCGATAGCCCTCCTTCAGCACGCGCAAGAGCACCTTGTCGCGCACCGGGCGCCCGTTCAGGAACCACATCTGCCGGGTCGTGTCGTGCCGGCCAAACCGCGGCGGCGCGACGAAGCCGGACAGGCGCGTCGTTCCGTCGGCACCGTCGACCGGCTCGAGAGCGTCCGCGAGCTCGGAGCCGAACAGGCGTCGGACGCGTTCGCGCCGGTCCATCTGCTGCTCGACGTCCAGCACGCGCTTCTTGTCGTGCGTCACGACGAAGCCGACGCCCTCGTGCGCGACGACCAGTCGCTGCAGGATGTCGAGGCAGCGCGCGAGCTCGGTCGAGTTGCGCTTCAGGAAGCGCTTGCGCGCCGGCAGCTTGAGGAAGAGGTCGCGTACCTCGATGGTCGTGCCGCGCGGAGCGCCGGCCTCCTGGACGACGCTCACGTCGCCCCACTCGTCCGTCACGCGGAACCCCGTGGACGACCCCTCGGGACGCGTCAGGATCGAGGCGCGCGACACGGCACCGATGGACGCGAGCGCCTCGCCGCGGAAGCCCAGCGAGGCGATGTGCTCGAGGTCGTCGACGTCGCGCAGCTTGCTGGTCGCGTGCGGGGTGAACGCGAGGGCCAGGTCCTCGGGAGCCATCCCGACGCCGTCGTCGATCACCCGCACCAGCTTCGTACCGCCCTCCTCGAGGTCGACCTGGATGCGCGTCGCGCCCGCATCGAGCGCGTTCTCCACCAGCTCCTTGACGACGGAGGCCGGTCGCTCGACCACCTCCCCCGCCGCGATCTGGTTCTTGACCCGTTCGGGCAGCTCCGCGATGACGGCCATGGGCGGCATTCTAGCCCGGGATCCGGGCCGCTTCCCGCCTCCGTCGCGCGAAGGCCGGCGGTCAGTCCACGGCCGAATCGTCCAGCGCCGCGAACGCCTCGCGCAGCCGCTCCCGGTGCACCGGATCCCCGCCTTCCCCGAGCGCCGCCTGGGCGCGCTCGAGGGTCGCACGCGCCTCCTCGTCGCGACCGAGCCGCAGCAGCGCCCGCCCGAGCCGTAGCTCGAGCACGCCCCAGGTCGCGGTCCCGTCCGGGAACACGCTGCCCGCCCGCGCCTCCTCCAGGGCCGCACGCAGCTCCGGCTCGCCCTCCGCGGCGGAGCCGGTCTCGACCAGCGCCTCTCCGTAGCCGCTGCGCGCCAGCACGAGCAGCGCCGGCGCGACCCCGGGCTGCGGGCGGCGCCCGGCGGTGGCCTCCTCGAGCACCTCGAGCGCCCGGTCCCAGTCTCCGACCTGGAGGAGCTGGGAGCCGTGGTTGTAGGCGAGCTGGAGCGTGCGGTTGTTGTCCCGCCCGATGTGCTCGTAGGCGTGCTCCAGCGCGGCTCGCTGGACCTCCAGGGCGCGCTCGACGTCGCCGCGCTGCTCGTGCACGTAGGCGAGGTTGCTCCAGGTAACCAGGATGCTGGGGTTGTCCGCGTCGAACAGCTCTCGCTTCAGGGCCAGAGCGCGCTCGAACAGCTCCTCGGCCTCGTCCGTGCGCTCCAGCCGCAGGTAGCACTCGCCGAGGTTGTTCAGGGCGAGCGCGCTGCGCGGGTGTTTCTCGCCGGAGACCTCCAGCTGGATCGCGAGCGCTCGCTCGAAGAGCTCCGCGGCCTCCTCGTGCCGGCCGGTATCGCGCGCGATGCCCGCCAGGTTGTTCGTCGTCAGGCCGACCTCCTCGTGGACCTCGCCGTGCGCCTCGAGCTGGGCCGCGAGCAGGGTGCGGAGCATCTCCTCCGCTCGCTCCGGGTCCCCCGAGTAGCGGAAGACCAGCGCGAGGTTGCCGAGCACGTTCTGGGTGACCTCGTGTCCCTCCCCCAGCTCCTCGCGCGCGATCCCCAGCGCACGCTCGAACAGCGGGCGCGCGTCCTCGAAGCGTCGGGCGTGCAGGAGCGCGCCACCGACCTCGTCGAGCAGGTTCGCGAGCTCTTCCCCGGAGGCGTCCGGGGACAGCTCCAGTACGCGCTCGAGCTGCTCCACCGCTTCCTCTGGAGCGCGAATCGAGAGGAACGCGTGCCCGATCACCCGTCGCAGCGTGCGCTCGACCTCCGGTGGCCCCGGCTCCGCGTCCACGTCGTCGCGCGCGTCCTCGAGCAGGCCGCGCATCAGCTCCGTGTCCTGACCGAGCGCGACGGCGGGGTCCACGGACAGCAGCATGCGCTCGAGGAACTGCGCGATCGCGTCCTTGTTCTCCAGCTCCAGGCGCGCGACCTTCTCGGCGGCGATCGCGCGACGGGCCTGGCGCGCCGCCGCGATGGCACCGATCAACAGCGACGCGAACAGCAGCACGCAGACCGCCAGCGCGGTCTGGTGACGGCGCACGAACTTGCGCGTGCGGTAGAGCAGGTTGGGCGGCCCCGCCAGGACCGTGTCGCCCTCGAGGTGGCGCAGCACGTCCGTCGCGAGGATCGCAGCGGAGCCGTAGCGTCGCTCGCGGTCCTTCTCGAGGCAGCGCATCACGATCCAGTCGAGGTCTCCACGCACGCTGCGCCAGGAGATCGCCGTGGTGTTCGCGCCGCGTCCGATGCGGGTGCTCGGCTTGGGCGGATCCACGTCCCGCAGGAGACGCGCGATCTCCTCGAAGCCGGCCGCCTGCAGCTCGCGCTCCTCGAAGGGCGGCGCCCCCACCAGGAGCTCGTAGAGCAGCACGCCGAGCGCGTACACGTCCGCCCGGGTGTCGACGTCCGTGGAGCCGCCGAGCTGCTCGGGGCTCATGTAGGCCGGCGTCCCGATGACCTGCCCTTCGCGGGTCATGAGCGAGTCGCGGTCGCTGGAGGCGTGCAGCGCCTTGGCGATCCCGAAGTCGATCACCTTCGGGAGCGGTCGCCCGTCGACCTCCGTGACCAGCACGTTGTTCGGCTTGAGGTCGCGGTGGATGATCCCCTTCTGGTGCGCGTGCTGCACCGCGCGACAGACCTCGAGGAAGAGCTCGAGGCGCTCGCGCACGCGCAGCGAGTGCTCCTCGCAGTAGGCCGTGATGGGCGAGCCGACCACGAGCTCCATCGCGAAGTACGGACGACCGCGATCCGTCGTGCCGCCCTCGAAGACCTTCGCGATCGAGGGGTGGTCCATCAGCGCGAGCGCCTGCCGCTCGGCCTCGAAGCGATGCACGACCTCGCGCGTGTCGACGCCGGCCTTCAGGATCTTGAGCGCGACCGGGCGACGCACCGGCTCGAGCTGCTCCGCGAGCCAGACCGTGCCGAAGCCTCCCTCGCCGAGCTCCTCGATCAGCTGGAACGGTCCGACGCGCACGCCGGAGACGAGGCCATCCTCGAACCCCGCCGGCGCAGGGTCGGCGACGCGCAGGAGCTCCTCGGCGTTCTCGTGCACGTCCAGGAGCGCCTCCACGCGCTTGCGCAGCGCGTCGTCTCCGGAGCACTCCGCGTCGACGAAGGCCTTGCGCTCGGAGGACGCGAGCTCGAGCGCGGCGAGGAACACCTCCTTGGCACGCGCGGTACTCACTCCTCCTCCTCGCCCAGGAGCTCGAACAGGCGCGCGCGCGCGTAGGTCCACTCGCGAGCGACGGTCCGGACGGAGAGGTCCAGCGCCAGCGCGGTCTCCTCGACGCTGAGCCCCGACAGGAACCGCAGGCGCGTGACGGCAGCCGCGCGCGGATCCTCCTGCTCGAGCTTGTCCAGCGCGTCGTGCAGCTGGGCCGCGTCCTCCGGCGCGAGGTCCACGCGCGCCTCGCGCGCCCCCAGGGTGACGCGCTCCTGATCCCCGCCGCGCTTCTGGCTCTTCGCCTTGCGCGCGTGGTCGATCAGGATCCGACGCATCGCTTCGGCCGCGGCGGCGTAGAAGTGGCGCCGACCGTCCCAGGCGAGGCGCTCGTCGCCCACGAGCTTCATGTAGGCCTCGTGCACGAGGGCCGTGGCCTGGAGCGTGTGCCCGATGCGCTCTCCGCGCATGCGCTGCTTGGCGATCGCCTGGAGCTCGTCGTAGACCAGCGGCAGCAGCTGATCGCGATCCTCCGAGGCGCCCGAGAGCAGGCGCGTGACCTCTTCCTTCCTCTGAGCCATACGGGCCTCCCCGATTGTAGGGCTCCCGCTCCCGAGCGGCGTCTCGTCGAATCCCAGCATGTGGCGCACCTCACTGGACCTGGCGCGAACGGCCGGACGGATCTGCCACGAAATCGGGCCTTTCCCGCGATTCCGACGGACGGGACCCCGCGAGGAGGACTCTCAGGCCCAGCGCAGGGCCAGGAGCGCGAAGTCGTTCGCGTCGAGCCCGACCCCGGTCTTCGCGCGCCGCTCCAGGTCCGCGGCCTGGTCCAGCCGCTCCCGCCACACGGACGGGGACTGGCTGCGGGCCACGCGCAGCGCCTCCTCGGCCCCGCGACCGGCGACTCCCGCGGCTCGGGCGGCGTCCGCCTCGGAGGCGCCGCTGGAGAGCTCCAGGGACAGCGCGAGGGAGCGCCGCAGGGAGCGGGTGATCGAGGACACGAGCATCGTCGACAGCGCGCTGGCGTCCAGCAGGCGGCGACCGCCCTTCTCCTGGAAGCCCGCGCGGAACAACGCCTCGACGCCGGCGAGGGCGCGCGCCGCCTGGCCGCCGACCACCTGGTCGGCCACCGTCCAGGGGGTCCCCGCGGCCGTCCAGCCGATGACCTTGCGCAGGTCCTCGCCCCCCAGCGACTTGAGCCGCTCGAGCTGTGCGTCGAGCTCGAACAGGTCGTTGCCGACCGCCGCCGCGACGTACACCGCCTCGTCCGGCGAGAGGCGCACGCCGAACTTGCGCGCACGCTCGCGGGTCCAGAGCACGAGCTCCGTCTGCCGCGGGTCCGGCTTCCAGGGCGGCGGGGAGTCGTAGAGCTTGCGCAGGTCGCAGAGCCGACCGCTCGACTGCTTGACGGCCTTCGCGACCGCGTGGTCGGCGCGCAGCGACGGCAGCGAGAGCACGAAGGACCCGGGGTCCTCGGGCGCCTCGAGGAACGCCAGCAGCGCGGAGGTCAGCGGGCTCGGCTTCGTGCCGTTCTTCTTCAGGTGCTCGGCGCCGTTGCGAACGATCACGAGCCGGCGGGCCGCGAACAGCCCGCCACCGGACAGGTCGTCGATCAGGGCGCTGAGGCGAAAGTCCGCGTTCCCGCGCTCGGCGTCGTGGACGCAGACCTCGTAGCCCTCCTGCACGCCGCGCCGCTTGAGCATCTCCACGCCCTTGTCGCGGAAGAAGCGCTCGTCGCCGCGCAGCACGTAGCCACGCCCGAGCCCCTCGGCCTCCAGCGCGCTCGCCAGCTCGCGCAGCTGGGTCGGCGGATCCGCCTCGCGCTTCTTGCGAGCCGCCATCAGGCCACGCCTCCGGACCCCACCGCGAGATCGAGCGCCGTGCCGACGAACAGGCCGATCGACACCCAGCCGTTGAGCGTGAAGAACGCGAGGTTCACGCGCGAGAAGTCGTCCGGCGCGACCAGCCGGTGCTGCCACAGCAACAGCAGGGCGGCGACCGCGACGGCCGCCCAGAAGATCGGGCCGAGCTCCGCGCGCCAGGCGACCAGTCCCAAGAGAGCGATCGTGACGACGTGCAGCAGGCTCGACAGGCGCAGCGCCGCGGGGATCCCGAAGCGCGAGGGCACCGAGTGGAGCTTCGCCTCGCGGTCGAACCCGGCGTCCTGGCAGGCGTAGATGAGATCGAAGCCGGCCACCCAGGTCAGGACGGTCGCGGCCAGCGCGATCGGGACCAGGAGGTCTCCCTCGAAGTCGCCGCGCACCGCGAGCCAGGCGCCCAGCGGAGCGAGGCCGAGCGACAGCCCGAGCACCGCGTGCGCGAGCCAGCTGAAGCGCTTCACCACGCTGTAGAAGAGCAGGACGAACAGCACCGGGAAGGACAGGAATCCGCACAGCGGGTTCAAGAGGAACGCCGTCGCGACGAACACGGCGGAGGCGACCAGGACGAGCGCGAGGACCGCGCCCGGGCGCAGGAGCCCGGCGGGGATCTCCCGCCCCGCCGTGCGCGGGTTCGCGGCGTCGATGTCGCGATCCACCCAGCGGTTGAACGCCATGGCCGCCGTGCGCGCGGCGACCGCGGCGACGACGACCAGCGCGCACACGCGCAGCTCCGGGACGCCGCCGGTCGCGAGCCAGGCGCCGATCAGCGCGAACGGCAGCGCGAACACGGAGTG
>CAZDYS010000243.1:0-6373 GCA_964509445.1 uncultured Planctomycetaceae bacterium | reverse complement strand
GCGCCTCGGTCAGCACGAAGAGGTCCGCGCCCCCGTCGGCGTCGCCGTCCGCGAGCACGCGGGCCTGCGCGGTCCCGCCGAGGGAGAACGGCACGCGCGCGCGGCGCTTCCCGGCCGCGCGCGTGAGGACCACGGCGCGGCCGTCGCCCTCGAGCAGCACGTCGTCGGGTCCGTCGCCGTCCGCGTCGAAGAGCGTGACCTCGTCGCAGGTCGTCCGGTTGGGCAGCCAGCGCGAGCGCGCCTCGGCCGAGAGGGTCCCGGGGTCGCGCTCGACGACCAGCGCCCCGTCGATACAGGCCAGCGCCTCGAGCGCCGGACCGCCTTCGAAGTCGAGGATCGCCAGCGCGTCGGTCCTTCCGGGCAGCTGCGGGCCGAAGTACGAGACGTCGAAGAAGCGACCCGTCCCGTCGTTCAGCGCCAGCGTGTAGCCGTGGTGCTCGACCTCGCCGATCAGGTCCGTGTCCCCGTCGCCGTCGAGGTCGCGGACGAACTTCGCGACGAAGCCGTCCGGGATCGCGCCCGGGACCGGCGTGAACGTGCCGTCGCCGTTCGACCGGTGCAGGACCGAGGACGCGCTCAGCGTCCACCCGGCGAAGTCCGTCCAGCCGTCTCCGTCCGCGTCGAGCCGTGCGGTCCGCACGGGGGCGAAGGGGTGCGCCGGACCGGAGGTGAACCCGCCGACGCCGTCGTTGACCCAGAAGCGGCCGTTCGCGCCCTCGGGCACCAGCAGGTCGAGGTCGCCGTCCGCGTCGAAGTCGAACGAGGGGATCACGGCGAAGAGCGTGAAGAAGATCCCGGTGCCGCCCGCGTTCGTGAAGCTCCCGCCCTGGTTGGTCCACAGGAGGAACTGGCCTCCGCTGGCCTGGCTCAGCACGTCCTGGTCGAGGTCTCCATCGACGTCCAGGACGAGCAAGGTGCCGGCGGTCGTGAACGAGTTCGGGAAGAGCCCAGCGGTCTGCACGAAGTTCCCGGTTCCGTCGTTGATCAGGATGCGGTTGCGGCCGCTCCCGAACGGGTTCTGGATCAGGTCCACGTGTCCGTCGCCGTTCAGGTCTCCGAAGGCGCTGGAGCAGGAGGAGCAGGTGGGCACGTTGCCGCTGGCGTCGACGAAGGTCCCGTCGCCCTGGTTCCGGTACAGGGCGTTGGTCGAGAGCAGGTCGAGGTCGGTGTCGGCGTCCACGTCGAACGCGACGCCGAAGACCCCGACCGGCGACCCGACGCGCTCGAAGAGGCCGTCGGAGACCCCGGCGTGCAGCACTGGGCCCCCATCGAGCAACAGGTCCGGGCGGCCGTCCCCCGTGAGGTCGTCCGCGCCGAGCACCCGGGCGCCCGGGATCGGGTAGGCCGAGCGCAGCGGTTCGAGCCGCGGGGTCTGTGCCAGGGCCGGGACGGAGCTGCACAGGGCGAAGAGGATCGCGGAGGAGACGGTTCGCATGGGACGAGCGGGGGGAAGGAACCGGAACGGGAGACGGCGAGCGCCCGCGGGTCGGGCCGGACCCCCGAGTCTACGCGACGAGGCGCGAGGCGGGGTCGTCGCCCGGGGCGCTACAGCTCCGCGAGCAGCGTGTCCACCAGCGTGGGCAGCCGCTGCGCGGCGCGCCCCGGAACGAACGTGTCGCGCGGATCGGCGTTGTCCGGTCGCTCCAGCGCCTGGACCCAGGTGCGCGCGCCGCGACGCCGCGCCTCCGCCAGGAAGCCGGCGGCCGGGTAGACCGCGCCGCTGGTCCCGAGCGCGAGGAAGTGCGTCGCGGTCCGGAGGGCGTCGCCGATCGCTTCGAGGTGGTACGGGACCTCGCCGAACCAGACGACGTCCGGGCGCAGCCGCCCGCCGCAGCTCGCGCAGTCGAGGAACTCCGACGCATCGACGCGGTCGAGGTCGCGTTCGACGTTCCCGCACGGTTCGCAGCGCAGGTTCGCGAGCTCGCCGTGCATGTGGATCGGCGCGGCCGAGCCGGCGCGCTCGTGCAGGTCGTCGACGTTCTGCGTGACGAGCGTGAAGTCCGCGCCGCGGCGGCCGAGCTCCTCCTCGAGCCGCACGAGCGCCCGGTGACCGTCGTTCGGTTCGACCGCGCCGAGCGCCGCGCGCCGCGTCTGGTAGAAGCGCCACACCATCGCGGGGTCACGGGCCCAGGCCCGAGGCGTCGCGACCTCCTCCGGCCGGTGCCCCTCCCACAGGCCGTCGGCGTCCCGAAAGGTCGCGAGCCCGCTGTCCGCGGAGACGCCGGCTCCCGTGAGCACGACGACGCGCGCTTCACTCACTGCTCAGGAACTCCCAGCTGCGCACGAGTCCCCAGCGTTCTCCCATCGAGAGCAGCGCGTCGTCGTTCGTCGAGGCGCGCGCGGCCAGCACGCCGAAGCCCTGCGCGCCGAGGAGCCGCCGCAGCTCGGCGACCAGCGCCCGCGCGACGCCGCGGTGGCGGATCGTCGGGTCGACCCACAAGACGACCAGCATCGGAACCACGTCGGCCGTCAGTGGATCCGTGAACGGGGCCGTCGCCGCCAGCGCGAGCGTGCGTCCCTCGTCCTCTCCGACGATCGCGCGCGCGCCCGGCTCGCCGAAGCGCCCGAGCCAGGCCCGCGCGGCGCGCTCGGCCTCCTCGCGTTCGGTCGTGTCGTCGAGCGTGTTCAGGGTCTCGTGCGTGGCCGTGACGAGCACGTCGACGAGCTCTTCGGCCTCCGCGGAGGTCTCCAGGGACTTCAGGCGTAGGTTCATGCCTCGGTCGGCTCCAGGTCCGGGGACGAGGGCCCGCTCCCGCGACGCAGCAGCGCGCGCCAGGTGCGCGCCAGGAAGCTCTGCGTGTCCTCGAGCAGGCCGTAGGCGCAGGGCACCACGATCAGGATCAGGAAGGTCGAGCAGAAGAGCCCGAAGAAGATGGTGATCGCCATCGGCTGCAGGAAGCGCGCCTGCCCGGAGGCGAAGAAGGTCAGGGGAGACAGGCCGAGCATGGTCGTGACGGAGGTCAACAGGATCGGCCGGAAGCGCTGCCGCCCGGCGGTCACGAGAGCCTCCTCGAGCCGCTGCCCCTGAGCGCGCAGCCGGTTCACGAAGTCCTGCAGGATGAGCGAGTCGTTGACCACGATGCCGCTCAGCGCGACCAGCCCGATCAGCGACATGAAGGACAGCGCGCGGCCCATCGCGAGGTGACCGAGCACCATACCCATCACGCCGAACGGGATCGCGGCCATGATCACGAAGGGCTGCGCGAGCGAGCGGAACAGGGTGCCCAGGATCATGTAGATCACGAAGAGCGACATGATCAGCGCGATCTGGATGCCCGCGAAGGACTCGACCGAGTCCTCGTGCTCGCCCTTGAACTCCAGCGCCGTCCCCGGCGGCAGCGCGCCCGGCGCGCCGAACCGCTCCTGGACCGCGGCCGTGATCTCCGCGGCGTTGCCCTCGAGCTTGTTCACGTCCGCGAGCACGCGCACCGAGCGCTCCCCGTCGTCCCGCGTGATGACCGAGGGTCCCTCGCCCTCGACCAGCTCCGCGATGGCCCCCAGGGGAACCGGCGCCTCGCCGGAGACGCTCGCGGTCGGCCGCGCGATGGGCAGCCGTTCGAGGGCCCCGCGCGTGGCGCGCAGCTCCTCCGGCAGCTTGACCATGATCTCGACGTCGTCCTTGCCGCGGCGGACGCGACCGTAGCGCGTGCCTTCGAAGCCCGCGCGCAGCTCCCGCGCGAGGACGCCCTCGTCGAAGCCGAGCATGCGGCCCGCGTCCGTCAGCCGGAAGCGCACCTCGCGTTTGCCCGCCTCCGCGTTGTCGTGCACGTCGCGGGTACCGCGGAAGGAGGCGATGAACTCCTGCACCTCGAGCGCGACGGTGTGCAGCACGTCCGCGTCCGAGCCCCGGATCGCGACGTCGATCGCGCGCCCCGTCGGCCCGGCCTGCGGCTGCTCCAGCTCGATGCTCTCGATCCCCGGCGCGAAGTCCGTGGTGAAGCGCGAGCGCAGGTCCTCGATGATCTCCGAGGTCGAGCGGCGGCCCGTCGCGTCCTCGCGCAGCTCGACCCACACCTGCGCGAGGTTCTGGCCGACCGAGAAGCGCGAGGAGTCGGTGTAGGAGACGCCGGCGATGGAGTTCGTGCTCTCGAGCTCGGTCGCCGGCAGCTTGCCGATCTCCTCCTCGAGCGCGATCACGACCTTGCCGGTCTCCTCCACCGAGGTCCCCGGCAGCATGCGCAGGTTGACCGAGAACACCTTCGACTCGAAGTCGTCGAACAGCACGAAGGGGATGTGCACCTTGGCCAGCAGACCGAGCAGGCCGATGACGACGGCGGTGGTCACGCAGGTGACCCAGCGCCAGCGGATCGCGCGGCGGAGCACGCGCTCGTAGGCGTCGCGCAGCGGGTCGTACCAGCGCCGCTTGGGCACCTGGGAGCTCGCGCTCGCCGCGGCCCGCTTCCCCGTCCAGTGCGCGAGGTGCGCCGGCAGCACCAGGAGCGCCTCCAGCAGCGAGGCCAGCAGGCAGAAGGTGACCATGATCGGCAGCGGGCGCATGAACTTGCCCATGGTCCCGCCGATCACGAGCGTGGGCAGGAACGCGGCGATCGTCGTGAGGATCGTCGCGAGCACCGGCTTGCCGACCTCGGCCGTCCCCTCGATCGCCGCCTCCAGCGGCGACTTGCCCTCCTCCATCAGCCGGAACGCGTTCTCCCCGACGACGATCGCGTCGTCGACGATCATCCCGAGCACGACGATCAGGGCGAACATCGTCAGCATGTTCATCGACACGCCGATGGCGAAGGCCACCAGGATCCCGCCGAGGAACGCGATCGGGATCCCGAGCGCGGTCATGAACGCGATGCGCAGGTTGAGGAACAGGATCAGCGAGATCAGCACGAGGATGCCGCCGACGAAGGCGGAGTCGCGCATCACGTTGAGCCGGTTGCGCACGTAGATCGACAGGTCCGCGTTCGTGCCGATGGCCGTGCCCGGGGGCACCTGGTCCTCGACCTGGCGGATGTAGGCGTAGACGTCCTGGACGACCGAGATCGCGTCACCGCGCGCCTCCTTGTTGACGCGCAGGTACATGCAGGGCTGGCCGTTGAAGCGCGCGAAGCTCTCGCGTCGCTCGTAGGTGTCGAGCACCCGGGCCACCTCCGCCAGGCGCACGCCGGTACCGTCCGGCCGTCGGATCACGAACAGGTCGCGCAGGTCCTCGGCCTCCTGGATCTGAGCGTCCACCCGCAAGAGGTAGTCGCCGGAGGAGGCCTCCAGGCTCCCCACCGGCTGCTCCGCGGCGCGGCCGCCCACGGCGCGCCCGACGTCGTCGAGCGTGAGCCCGAAGCGCTCCAGCGAGACGGGGTCCACCTCCACCCAGATGCGCGGCTCGCGCGCCCCCTGCAGGAGCACCTGGGCCACGCCGTCGATCTTCTCGAGCTCGCGCTTGTGCCGCTCGGCGAGCACGCGCAGCTCCTCCTCGGAGGCGAGGCCGTAGACGAAGAACCCGATCGCCGGGAACTCGGTCTTGATCTCCTTGACGACCGGGTCGAGCACCGCGTCCGGCAGCTCGAGGTCCCCGGACAGCGTCACGGCGCGCACGTCGTCGAGGAACCGCGACATGTCCGTCCCGTTCTGGGCCGTGACCGTGATCAGCGAGTAGCCCTCCTGGGAGACCGAGGTCATGGAGCGCTTGCCGTCGAGCGACTCGAGGCGCTCCTCCACCGGCAGGGTGACCAGACGCTCGACGTCCTCCGGCGCGGCGCCCGGGTAGAGCGTCGTCACGGTGATCGTGCCCTGGGTGAACTCCGGGAACACCTCGCGCGGCATCGACAGGTAGGCGAACGCGCCCGCCACCAGGACCGCGACCGTGGCCAGGTTGACCGCGACCGAGTTCTGGACCGCGGCGCGCGCGAGCCAGCGGATCACCGGCTGCCTCCGGACTCGAGCACGCGCACCTCGACGCCGTCCGCCAGGCGGTCGAGCGGGTGCACGAGCAGGCGGTCTCCCGGGGTCAGCCCCTCGTCGACGAGGAACCCCTCGCCCAGCTCGCGCGCGAAGCGGAGCACGCGGCGCTCGGCGCGTCGTGGCTCGCTGGTCCCGCTCGCGAGCACGAAGGCCAGCGGCTGCCCGTCACGCCACACGAAGCTCTTGCGGTCGATCCAGACCGCGTCCTCGAGCCGCGCGAGCTCGATCGTCGCGCGGGTGAAGAGGCCGGCCGGCAGGAAGCGGCGCGAGGCGGAGTCCGCCGCGTCCCCGAACAGGTCGGCCCAGGCGTCTCCGGCCAGCTCCAGCTCGACCGTCCCGCGCCGGGTGGTCGGGTCCGAGGCCGCGTCGACGGCCACCACCGTGGCCTCGAAGCGCGGCCCCTCGGCGAGCTCCGGCGCTCCCGGGAACGCGAGGGTGGCGGATTGACCGACCTCCACCAGCACGA
>CAZDYS010000242.1:0-6390 GCA_964509445.1 uncultured Planctomycetaceae bacterium | reverse complement strand
CGGCTGGTAGGCGCCGAGGTTCATCAGATCCTGGGCTTCCTGCGCCGCGGCGAGCAGGCCTCGCAGCGCCACGGCGAACGGGCGGGTACCGCGCAGTCCCCGCACGAGCGCGACGTCCGCGGGAAGCGGGTCGAGCAGCGGGTCGAGCTCCGCCGGCGCGCCGAGGAGCGCGACGCGCGCCCCCTCGCGGATCCCCAGCTTCTTCGGAAGCGGCGTGCCGGAGTACCCCGCCGGCGTCACTCGTGCCTCAAGGCCTCGACCGGGTCCATTCCCGCCGCCCGGAGCGCGGGATAGACGCCGAAGACCACGCCGATGCCGGCGGAGATGCCGAAGGCCAGGATCGGAGCCGTCGGGGTGACGATCGTCACCATGTCCGCGAAGCGCTCGACGATCAGCGGGATGCTGATCCCCACGGCGACGCCGAGGAGCCCCCCGCCGACGGAGAGACAGATCGTCTCCACCAGGAACTGCGTGACGATGTGGCGACGCTTCGCTCCGAGCGCGCGGCGGATCCCGATCTCGCGGGTGCGCTCGGTGACCGTGGCGAGCATCACGTTCATGATGCCGATGCCGCCCACCAGCAGACTGATGCCCGCGATCGACCCGAGCACGATGTTGAAGATGCGCTTGGTCTCCTCGGCTCGCGCCAGCAGCTCCAGCGGCACGACGACCTCGTAGTCGCGCTTGTCCTCGTGGAAGCGCGAGAGCATCTCCCGGGCGGCGTTGGCGATCATCGGCACGTCGGGGGCGTTGCGGACGGCGAGCACGACCTCGTGCAGGTCGACCTCCTCCATCTCGCGGCTGCCCGCGCGCTGCTTCACCTGCAGCTTGCCGTACCACTTGCGGGCGGTCTCGAACGGGATGTAGACCTCTCCGGTGACCTCGGTCCCGACGGGGGCCTGGTCGTCGGCCGCGCGAATCCGCGGAGCGAGCGTCCCCACGACGGTGAAGTAGTCCCCGCCGATCTTGACCCGCTTCCCGATCGGGGTCTCGAAGGGGAACAGGAACCGCGCGACCTCGGTGCCCAGCACGCAGACGTTCTGCAGGGTGCGGTCGTCCTCTTCGCTGAGGAAGCGCCCCTCGGCGAGGAGACGCCCGGTGACCTGCTGGTAGGAGGGCCGCGTGGCCATCACGCGCGGGTTCATCACGCGGTCGTTGAGACGCACCTCCTTGGCGAGCTCGCGGATCGGCACGACTCCGCCCAGGCCGGGGAAGGTCTCCTCCAGGCGCTCGAAGTCGGCGTCCGTGATCCCGTAGGTCACGACGCGGGACGTCTGGCCGTTCCCCTGGTTCGGATCGTCCGGCGGCTTCACGCTGCGCAGGATCACGTTCTGGCTGCCGAGCAGCTTGATCTGCTCCTGGGCCTCGTAGCTCGCCCCCTCGCCGATCGCGAGCATCGCGATCACGCTGCTGGTCCCGAACAGGACCCCGAGCGTCGTGAGGAAGCTGCGCAGCTTGTGCAGCATGAGACTGCTCAGGCCGGTCTTGATCGCACGCGAGAGAGTGATCGTCCTCACGGCACGAGCTCCTTGGCGCGAGCGGTCTCGGTCATCTCCTCGACGTTCCCGTCCCGCATCCGCAGCACGTGACTGGCGCGCTCGGCGACGTGCGGCTCGTGCGTGACGAAGACGAGCGTCTTGCCCTCGCGCCAGAGCTCGTCGAACAGACCCAGGATCTCGTCCGCCGTCTGGCTGTCCAGGTTGCCCGTCGCCTCGTCCGCCAGGATCAGGTCGGGGTCGTTCACCAGGGCGCGCGCGATCGCGACGCGCTGCTGCTGCCCCCCGGAGAGCTCGAGCGGACGGTGCTGCAGACGCTCGGCGAGCCCCATGCGCTCCGCGAGGCTGCGTGCGCGCTCCTCGCCGTCCTCGGGCGGCTCGTCCTGGTAGAAGAGCGGCACCATGATGTTCTCGAGCACGTCGAGCTGCGGGATCAGGTTGTAGGACTGGAAGATGAACCCGAGCTTCTGGGAGCGCAGCTCGGAGAGCTCGTCGTCGTCGAGCTCGTTCACGTCGCGACCGGCGAGGCGGTAGACGCCGCCGGTGGGACGATCGAGACAGCCCATCACGTTGAGCAGCGTGGACTTCCCGCTGCCGGACGCGCCCATGACGGACCAGTACTGACCGCGCTCCACGCGGAACGACAGCCCCGCGAGCGCGTGCACCTCCTCGCTGCCCATGCGGTAGGTCCGCACGGCTTCGATCAGCTCCGCCACCGCTTCCCCGGAGGCCTTCCGGGGCGGGTGCACGAGATCCGGCTCGAGCGAGGCGGTCACTGGTCCCGCGAACCTCGCGCTCCGGGCCGACCGCCTCCACCGCCCGCGAAGCGCTCGCGCATCTGGCGCATCTTCTCGGGGTCCTTCATCGCCTCTTCCATCTGCTTGGCCTTCTCGGGGTTCTCGCGCTTCCACTTCTCGAGGTCGAAGCCGCCCGCCATGCCCTGCCCGCCGGACTTGTCGGCGGCTGCGTCCTCGCGCTTCCCGCCGCGCTCGCCCTTCGTGGAGGCGGAGGACATCCCGCCGCTCGGGCCGTCCTCGCGCTTGCTGCGCGGCCACTCCGCGGTGTCCATCGGCTGCGGCTCGTCCGGAGCGGGCTCGAGCGTCATGCCCGCCGGCAGACTGAGCAGGACCGTCTCGTCCTGTTCGAGCCCGAAGAGCACCTCCACCCACTTGCCGTTGTTCTGCCCGACCTCGATCGGACGCTTCTCGACGTCCTCCCGACGCGGCACGAGCGCCACCGGATGGCCGGCGTCCACGAAGACCGCCTGGACCGGGACGTGGAGGGCGTCCGGCAGGTCGTCCACCAGGATCTCGATGCTGCAGGACATCCCGGGCCGCATGCGCGGGTCCTTGTCGAGGATCGAGACCTCCGTGCGGTAGACGCGCAGGTCGGGGTTCGCGAACCAGGACTGCTGATCCGGGAGCACCGCCTTGAAGGTCACCTCCGCGCGCAGGGTCTCGCCCAGCGCGTCGACGGTCACCAGGCAGGGCAGCCCCTCGTGCACCTTCTCCAGGATGGACTCGTGCAGGCTCGCCTCCGCGACGTAGCCCTCGTCCGAGGGGATGGTGATGATCTCCTCGCGCTCGCGGACCTCCTTGCCCTCGGACATCGGCTCGCCACCGCCCCAGCGACCGCGGTCCTCGATGGCGTAGACGACCATGCCCTCGACCGGCGCGTAGATCTTCGCCTTCGAGATCTGGTCGTTGATCTTGTCCAGCTCGGAGACCTCGAGCTCGTACTTCGCCTTCGAGGTCTTCAGGTCCGCGTCGAAGTCGGCGATGCGCGCCTTGGCCTGCAGCTTGACGCGATCGAGCTCGCGCACCGCCTCCTCGACGGCGGACTCGAACTCGGCGATCGCACGCGGAACGTCGTAGTCCTCCAGGAGCTTCTTCGCGCGCTCGGCCTGGGCCAGGCCGACCTCCGCGCGCGTCTTCGCGATGCGGTCCGCGTCGAGCTGCGTCTGCTCGAGGAAGCCCTTCGCCGCCAGCTTCTCGGACCACTCGAGGTCTTGCTGGGCGAGCGTGAGCTCCTCCTGCCGCAGCATCACGTCGTCGTCGGCCTTCTGCAAGTCCTGGGCGCGCTGCTCCTCGGTGTACTTGCGCAGGTCGTCGCGCGCGAAGCGCACCTCTTGCTCGGCGCGCGCGATGTCGCTGGTGTTCTGGCTCTCCTGGATCTCGAAGTTTTGCTGGGCCTTGGTGTAGGAGGCGAGCGCGTTCTGCACGGAGATCTCCTGGGAGACCTTCCGGTCGACGAGGGACGAGGTGTCCAGCTCGCACAGGAGGTCTCCCTCCTGCACGACGGTCCCCTCCTCGATCAGGTACAGCACCGTCGTGCGCCCCTCGATCTCGCTCTTGAGCGTCACGCTGTCCGCAGCGACCAGGTTGCCTCGCTCGACGACGCTGATGCGCAGCGGGCCGCGCTTGACCGGAACGCCCTCGAGCGCCTGCGTCTCTTCCTCGCCGAGCATGCCGGAGCTCTTCGCCGCCCAGCCCGCACCGGCGAGCACGACGAGAACGAGGAGGATCGGCCAGAGCTTGGATTTCTTCTTCACGGCTGTTGGCTAGCGAGTTTCGAGAGCAGTGGCTCGGTGTCGATCTGGATCCCCTCGCCGTCGACCAGGATCAGCTCCATGTCCACGTAGAGGGCCAGGCCGGCGAGGATGTAGTCGGTGCGAGCGTTGGCGGCGCCGTTCTGCGCCTGGACGAGGTCGTCCTGGGACTCGAGCAGGTCACGTGTGCTCGCGCGGCCGGCCTCGAGCTTGAGCTGGGCGCTGTCGACGCGCCGCTGCGCGAGGACGACCGCGTTCTCCTGGATCTCGTAGCTCCTCCGCGCGACGTTGAGGTTCCGCAGCGAGTCCCGCAGTTCGGTGCGGATCGAGTCGGCCGTCTCGACGGCGGACCGCTCGGCGCGATCGAGCTCGATCAGGCGCTGGCGGTACACGTTCCGCTCGACGACCCGCTGCAGCGGTGTGTCCAGGTCCAGCCGCAGGATGGAGCTGAAGGAGTCGCGGTCGTAGGTGAACGGCTTGTTCGTCTCGCTGCTGAAGTTCACGTCCAGGTTGACGTCGAGCCCGGCCCGCAGGGAGTCGGCCGCGATCCGCGCGCGCCGGATCGTGTCCACCACGGCGTCGAGGTCGTTGAGGTAGTCCAGCCGGCTGGAGAGCGCGACGGAGATCACCGCGTCCTCCTGGAACTCGACGTCGAGCGCCGGGTAGGTCTCCAGCGTCGGGCGATCGGTGGGATCCAGGGTGAGGTTCGTGTCGATCGGCAGTCCCAGGAACAGCTTGTAGTCGTCCAGGAGGGAAGCGAGGTTCCGCTCCGCCTGGATCACGCTGTTGCGTGCGGCGAGCTCGTTCTGGCTCGCCTGGTCGACCTGGATGTCGTCGAGCAGCCCCGCCTCGGCGAAGGCCTCGTTCCGCTCGCGAAGCTCCTCCCGCCGCTTCTGGTTCTGACGCTCGTTCTCCAGGACGTCCATCAGCGCGAGAATGCGGTAGTAGCGCGAGGCGACCTCGAACGCGAACGTGTGCCGGAACCGGTCGTAGGTGCGCGCCTGGTAGACCACGTTGCGCTCCGACTGGGTCAGGGGCTCGCGCACGATGCTGCGGCCGAAGCCGCGCAGGATCGGCTGGGTGATCCCGAGGCGCAGGTTCGTGGTCGCGTCCCAGGCGTCGCCGCGGCTGATGTCGCGCACGAGGTTCAGCGCGAGGTCGCCGACCACGGCCAGCCCGGTCGTGAAGATCTTGGAGATGCCGAGGACCCCGGAGCCGCTGGCGGTGTCCTGGCGGTTCGCGCGGCCGTCGAGGATCGATCCGAACACCCCGGTCTCCTGCACCGAGAAGTCGAAGCGCGCGAGCGTCAGGTCGAGCGCCGTGAGGAACAGCGTCTCACGCCGCGTCTGGTAGGTCCGGCTGTTCTCGCTGGCCACCTCGAGCGCGGTCACCAGGTCCATCGGACCGTCGAGCGTCTCCCCGTCGAGCAGGCGCTGCCGCAGCGTCGAGCCGCTGCTCTCGATCGTGAACGAGTCCCCCCCCGCGAGCCCGTTGCGGAGCTCGCGGACGATGGAATAGACCTCGTCGTCGGCTTCGTCCCGGTACTCGGCGGCGCTCATGCAGCCGGAGACCGTGGCGAGGAGGAAGGCGGCGAGGAGGGGGCGGGGGCGCGCAGGCGGCGCGGGCGTGAGAGGCGGGGCAGGGGCTTCCATGCGTCTCCGGGGAGTACGAGGAAACGCCCAGAATAGCGCTGCGACCTCATCGGCCCGCCCAATTCCTTGTAACGAGGCTGTCGCGTCGGAACCGAAGGTCCGACGAAGGCGATCAGCGCGGCGTCTCGGGCTCTTCCAGCCCGTTCTCCAGCATGCGCTCGAAGCTGGTCTCGTCGATCACGCGCGCGACCGGACCGCCGTCCTGCCAGGCGAAGCGGACCAGCCGGTCCCCCTCGATTCGGTAGCGACCGCGACCGCCGGTCTCCGTACGCAGCTGGAGCTCCCGCCCGCGCGCGTCCTCGGAGACGGTCAGGAGCGTGTCCTCGAAGGCCCCGGCGAGGGGCCGGTAGATGCGCGCCCGCTCGGGCAGCGTGCTCCCGCGACGCAGGAGCTCGACCAGGGACAGCGGCAGGAACGCACCGCGCGACAGGTCGTGCTCCGTGCGGGTGACCTCGCCCTGACTGGTCTCGATGCTCGTCCCGCGGCCGTCCGGCGTCCAGACGAGGCGATGCGTGCGGCCGGAGCGCGGCCGCACCTCGCGGAACACCAGCTCCCGCTGGCTGCGGCCCAGCTCCTCGGTGTGCAGGATCCGCGTGCGTTCCTCGAAGAACGTGACGTGGAGCTCGCTGATCCAGCCCCCGGGCTCGCGCGCGTCCCCGGGACCGCTCACCCAGCGCACGACGCCGATCGGAAG
>CAZDYS010000241.1:0-6398 GCA_964509445.1 uncultured Planctomycetaceae bacterium | reverse complement strand
AGGTCCCGCTGGACGAGCTCCCCTACTGCGGCGTCGGTCCGTTCCACACGAACACGCGCGCGGGGCTGCGCCTCGCGCGCGAGCTCCTGAAGAAGAAGCGCCAGGCCAACCGCCAGATCTTCATGATCACGGACGGCAAACCCTCGGCCCTGACGGAGCGCAACGGCGACATCTACAAGAACCCGTTCGGGCTCGATCCGCGGGTCGTGAACAAGACGCTGGAGGAGGCGGACCAGTGCCGTCGCGTCGGCATCCCGATCACGACCTTCATGCTCACGGAGGACCCGACCCTGGTGGAGTTCATCGACGAGCTCACGCGGCTGAACCGGGGCCGCGCCTACTACGCGAGCCCCGACGCCGTGGGCGACGCCGTGTTCGTCGACTACCTGCGCAACCGCCGCAAGCGGCGCTGAGGCTCCGGAAGAGAGCTCGCGACCCGGACGGACGAGCTCAATGCTCGACCACGACCTTGCCCATGGCCCGACCGCTCTCGAGGCGCGCGTGTGCCTCTCCGACCTCGTCCAGCCGGTAGCGACGCTCGTCGAGGACCGGACGCAGCGCTCCGGCGTCGGCGATCTCGGCGAGGGCCCGCAGGATGGCCCCGTGCTCCTCGCGAGCGCGGTCGTGGAGCATCGGGATCAGCATGAACACGACGTGCAGGGACAGCCCCTTGAAGTGCGCGGTGCTCAGGTCGAGCTCGCAGAGCGCGACGGTGGAGGCCACCTGGCCGTTGAGCGCCGCCGCCTCGAAGGAGTTCTTCATGTTCGCGCCGCCGACGGAGTCGAACACGACGTCGAAGCCCGCTCCGCCCGTGTGCTTCTCGACGTACTGCTCGACCGACTCCTCCTTGTAGTGGATCGGGGTCGCGCCGAGCTCCGCGATCAGCGCGAGCTGCGGTTCACCACCTCCGGTGGAGTAGACGTCGGCACCGAAGTGCCTGGCGAGCTGGAGCGCGACGTGCCCGACGCCTCCGGAGCCGCCGTGGACGAGCACCTTCTGACCGGCTCGCACGCCGGCGCGCTGCAGCCCCTCGTAGGCGGTGATCCCGACGAGCGGGAGCGCGGCCGCCTCGCGCATCGTGAGGCGCTTCGGCTTGTGGGCGATCAGGCGATGGTCGGCCGCCAGGAACTCCGCGAGGGTTCCCGGGAGCTCGGCCAGTCCCCCCGCACAGCCGTAGACCTCGTCGCCGACCGCGAAGCCCTCGACCCCGGGCCCGAGCGCCTCGACGGTGCCGGCGAAGTCCATCCCCAGGAGGGCGGGCAGCGCGGGCGACAGCGGCAGGTCGGCCCCCATGCGGCGGATCATCGTGTCGACGGTGTTCACGCTCGACGCGGCGATGCGCACCAGCACCTGGCCGGGCGCCGGCTGCGGGGTCGGGAGGTCGGCGGCTTCGAAGACGGCGTCGTCGCCGTAGCTCTGGAGGAGGCGTGCTTTCATGGGATCTCGAGCAGGGAACGGTCGGGAGGCGTGCCCGCACGCGCGGGCTTCGCGGGCGGGACCTTGCTGCATGCCCTCGTTCTTGCCAAGTACCCACAATTTTGTGCCTAATGGAGTCTCGTGATCCCGAGGAGGCCTCCGATGGCGCGCAAGTACAACTGGAAGACCGGCTGCGACGTCGAGGCGACGCTCAGCGTGATCGGCGGCCGCTGGAAGCCGATCCTGGTCTGTCACCTGCTCGAGGGCCGCAAGCGGTTCGGCGAGCTGTGCCGTCTCACGCCGAACGCGACGCAGCGGATGATCACGCTTCAGCTGCGTGAGCTGGAAGCGGACGAGGTGATCTCGCGCCACGTGTTCGCCGAGGTTCCGCCGCGCGTGGAGTACGAGGTGACGGAGTTCGGCCTGTCGCTGGCTCCGATCCTCGCGCAGATGCAGTCCTGGGGTGCAGCCTTCAAGGAGCGCATGCTGGCCGCCGAGGCCGGCGTCGCGACTCCCGAGACGCCGACCTCCTGAGCGCGGTCGTCTCCGCGGCCGACGCCGCCGCGGAGACCCCGGTGCCGCTCAACTCGCCATGCCGCCGTCCACCCGGAGCGTCTGGCCGGTGACGTAGCTCGACTCCGCCGATCCCAGGAACCGCACGAGGCCCGCGACCTCCTCGGCCGTGCCCGCGCGCTGCATCGGGACGTACTGCGTGAACATGCCGTGGTCGCTCCCCGTGGTCCGGTCGAGCATGTCGGTCGCGATCGGACCGGGCGCGATGGAGTTCACGCGAATGCCGTGAGCCGCGACCTCCTGGGCGACGGACCGCGTGAGCCCCTCGACCGCGAACTTCGAGGCGACGTAGGAGGAGAACATCCCGAAGCCCTTGAGGCCGGCCACGGAGGTCGTGTTGACGATCGAGCCGCCGCCGCGGTCGATCATGGCGGGGATCTCGGCCTTGAGCGCGCTCCAGACGCCGTGGAAGTTGACCTCCATCACGCGACGGAGGTTCTCCTCGTCCTCCTCGACGAGAGGAACGAGGCCCGTGCCCTCGATCCCCGCGTTGTTGAACGCGAGGTCGAGGCCGCCGTAGGTCTCGACCGCCCGGGCGACCAGGGCCTGGACGTCCCCGGAGCGGGTCACGTCCGTCGGCTGGAACAGGGCGTGGCCGCCTTCCGCCTCGATGCGGTGCACGAGGTCGGCGCCCTCGGCCTCGCGCCGGGCGCCGATGACGACCCGTGCCCCGGCGCGCGCGAGCGCCTGGGCCGCGGCGCGGCCGATACCGGAGGTCCCGCCCGTGATCAGGGCGACCTTGCCGTCGAGGGAGAGGGAGGAGGAGGAGGAGGGAGAGAGCGAAGGGGTGGTCTGCATTTTTATGTACCGTTCGGTCAAAACCAAGGGAAAGAGAAAGGCGGCCTGCGGTCGGCGGGCCGCCCGGGGTCAGCGCTCGAGGAGCTCGAGCGCCTGGTCGTGCAGGGTGTGGATCGCGGCCGCCGGAGCTCCGCTGCGCGCGAAGCTGCGCATGCCGAGCACCAGCCCGAGGATCGCGGTGCCGAGCGCGTCGGCGTCGAGCGTGGCGGAGACCTGCCCCTCCGCCTGCGCCCCGCGGAGCTGCGACGCGAGGAGGGCCCGGTGCCGCTCGAAGCCGCGCTGGACGATGCGCTGCGCCGCGACGTCGTCGTGGGCGAGCTCCAGGGCGCAGTTGGCGATCATGCAGCCCCGGTGCCCCTCGGCGCCGAGGCACTCGTCGCGAATGGCCGCCAGCTGGGCCTCCAGCCCCTCGCGCGAGGAGAGCCCCTCGGCCAGCGTCTCGAAGGCCCCGAAACGCTCGTCCAGGTACTGCTCGAGCGACCGGAGGTAGGCGTCCCGTTTGCTGCCGTAGGTGTCGTAGAAGCTCCCCTTCTGGATGCCCATGGCCTCCAGGAGCGTCTGCATCGAAGTCGCCTCGTAGCCGTGGGTCCAGAACGCCTCCCCCGCCTTGCGCAGGGTGTCGTCGACGTCGAAGTTCTTCTTCCAGGGCATGAGGAGCGCGCGGCTGCTCGCCACGCGTGCGTCTACCATCGGCCGTCTGTACCGATCGGTCAACACCGGACCCGGGAATTCCGCGGGCCACCCGGGGCGGAGACTCTCCGGGTGACCGGCCCCGGGGGCGCAGGAGCCCGCTGACCGCGCCTCCCCCGCTCCCTATGATCTCGCCCCCGCATCCCGTCCGACGCCGATTCCCACCGACCCGATGGCCATGCAATCCTCGACGAACCTCCTCGCCGCTTCCGCACTCGCCCTCGCCGCCACCGCTTGCCAGAGCCCCTCCATGAACGACTCCATCGACGAGACGGCGGATCCGGTCGTGGAGGCCAATCCGCTGACGGCCAGCTGGACCGGCCCCTACGGCGGTGTCCCGGCCTTCGATCGGATGGACCTCGCGGCCCTCGCGCCCGCGCTCGAGCTCGGAATGGAGCTGCACCTCGCGGAGCTCGACGCGATCGCGAACCACCCCGATCCGCCGACCTTCGAGAACACGATCGTCGCGATGGAGCGCGCCGGCGAAGTGCTCGGCCGGACGTTCACCTACTACGGCATCTGGGCCTCGAACATGTCCTCGCCCGAGTTCCGCGAGGTCCAGGGCGAGATGGTCCCGAAGCTCGCCGAGTACAACTCGAAGATCCGTCAGAACCAGAAGCTGTTCGAGCGCGTCGAGGCGGTGTACCAGAGTGACGCGACGAAGGAGCTCTCGGCTGCGGAGCAGCGCCTCGTGTGGCTCGTCTACAACGGCTTCGCGATGAACGGGTCGACGCTGAAGGGCGCGGACAAGGAGCGCTACGCCGAGATCAACAAGCGCCTGGCGGAGCTGCACACGACCTTCGGCAACAACGTGCTGGCGGACGAGGAGGGCTACGTGCTGTACCTCACCGAGGACCAGCTCGGCGGCCTGTCCTCCTCCTTCGTGGCCGCCGCCGCCGCTGCGGCGAAGGAGCGCGGCAAGGAAGGCAGCTACGCGATCACGAACACGCGCTCGTCGATGGACCCGTTCCTGACGTTCTCGACCGAGCGCGCGCTGCGGGAGAAGGTCTGGCGCACCTACTACTCGCGCGGCGACAACGGCGACGAGCACGACAACAACGCGATCATCGCCGAGATCCTCCAGCTGCGCGACGAGCGCGTGAAGCTGCTGGGCTACCCGAACTACGCCTCCTGGCGCCTCCAGGACCGCATGGCGAAGACGCCCGAGCGCGCGCTCGCGCTGATGGAAGCCGTCTGGCCCGCGGCGATCGCGCGCGTCGCCGAGGAGGTCGCCGACATGCAGGCGATCGCCGACGCGGAGGGAGCCGGTATCACGATCGAGCCCTGGGACTACCGCTTCTACGCGGAGAAGGTCCGCAAGGCGAAGTACGCGCTCGATTCGGACGAAGTGAAGCAGTACCTGCAGCTCGACAAGCTGCGCGAGGCGATGTTCTTCGTCGCCGGCGAGCTGTTCGGGTTCGCGTTCACTCCCGTCGCGGAGGGCTCCGTTCCGGTCTTCCACGAGGACGTGCGCGTCTGGGAGGTCACGGACAAGGCCAGCGGCGAGCACATCGGCCTGTGGTACCTGGATCCGTTCGCGCGGCCGGGCAAGCGTTCCGGCGCCTGGGCGACGACGTACCGGGGTCACGAGGACTTCGACGGCGTTAGCAAGACGGTCCTCGCCTCGAACAACTCGAACTTCGTGGAGGGTGCGCCCGGCGAGCCCGTCCTGATCTCCTGGGACGACGCGACGACGTTCTTCCACGAGTTCGGTCACGCGCTCCACTTCCTGTCGTCGAACACCGCCTACCCGACGCTCGGCGGCGGCGTGCGCGACTACACCGAGTTCCAGTCGCAGCTGCTCGAGCGCTGGCTCTCGACGGACGAGGTCATCAACGGCTACCTGGTCCACGTGGAGACCGGCGAGCCGATCCCGGCGGAGCTGGTCGAGAAGATCAAGAAGGCCGCGACGTTCAACCAGGGCTTCGCGACGACCGAGTACCTCGCCTCGGCGCTGATGGACATGCGCTACCACACGGTCGACCCGACCGGCATCGACCCGGACGCGTTCGAGCGCGAGACGCTCGAGGAGCTCCAGATGCCGAAGGAGCTCGTGATGCGTCACCGCAGCCCGCACTTCGGCCACGTCTTCTCGGGCGAGGGCTACGCGACCGGCTACTACGGCTACATGTGGGCCGACGTCCTGACGTCCGACGCGGCGGAGGCCTTCGAGGAGGCGCCCGGCGGCTACTACGACAAGGACCTCGCCGAGAAGCTGGTGAAGCACCTGTTCGCGGTGCGCAACGCGGTCGACCCGGCCGAGGCCTACCGCGCGTTCCGCGGCCGCGACGCGCGCATCGAGGCGCTGATGCGGGATCGCGGCTTCCCGGTTCCGGCGGGCGCGTCGAACTGACCCCCAGGACCGGACGGAGGACGTTGTCGCGCCTCCGTCCGGTCGTCAGGGGAGCGGCGCGCTGAACCACGGCGTCCGCCAGACGCGGACGTTCGCGACGTCCAGCGACCGGTGCGACGCCGCTCGCAGCCAGCCGTCCTCGCGCGGACGGTCGACGCCTTCCTCGGTGCTCTCCTCGAACAGGAGCTGGTTGAACAGGGCCGCCGAGGCCACGTACCCCCAGAAGAGCATCCAGGGACGAACCGGCAGGAGGAGGATCCCCGCCACGTTCATCCAGAGCGCGTACCACCAGGCGCCCAGGTAGTCGGAGAAGCGGCGGAGGACGAAGTCGACGGTGCGGCGCAGGTCGAAGGCGGCGCGGAAGCTGCCCGTGGCCGAGACGCGCAGGAACGCGGCGGGCAGGAGGAACGTCGCGCTCGCGAACAGGGCCTTCAGGGCCAGCAGCTCCCCCACCGAGAGCACCGGCTCTCCGCGAACCGGCAGGGACAGGAGCAGGCACGCGAGCGGAAAGACCAGGTTGGTCAGCAGCGGCGCGAAGAGGCACGCGAGCGCGAGCCCCACGGTGCCG
>CAZDYS010000240.1:0-6408 GCA_964509445.1 uncultured Planctomycetaceae bacterium | reverse complement strand
CCTCGTGATGTTCTTCTGCGACCCGATCCCCGGGACGCGCCCGGAGGCCGTCGCCGAGAGCTACCGCCCGTTCGAGGAGTGGGTGCTCGCGCAGCCGGAGACGGACCGCATGTTCGCGGTCTCCGGCGGGTTCAACGGGGGCGGCGTGATCCTGAAGCCCGAGTACGCCGACGGCGCAGGACTCGCGGCCTTCCACGGGAAGCTGTTCGGACCCGCCTCCACCACGCCCGGGTTCCGCTTCATGGTCCCCGTGCGCTCGAGCATCTTCGAGAACCCCGGGAAGCAGTTCGAGGTCGAGCTCTCGGGACCCGACCTGGGCGCGATCGAGGGCGCCGCGCAGGAGCTGCAGGGACGCTTGATGGCCGTTCCGGGCATCCAGTCGGTGCGCAGCTCCCTGGTGACCGGCCAGCCCGAGCTCCGCGTCGTGGTCGACGAGGTGCGCGCGAAGGACCTCGGGCTCGACGTCGCCGAGATCGGACGCGTGGTGGAGACCCTGGTCGCCGGGCGACGCGTGACCGAGATGATCGACGGGGGACGGGAGGTCGACCTGAACGTCGTCGCGGCCCAGGACCGGGTCACCTCGCGGGAGGATCTCGCGGGCGTGCGCTTCGTGACCGCCCGTGGCGACGTGGTGGCGCTGGGCGACGTGGCGACCGTGACGCAGACGGTCGGTCCGCAGTCGATCCGGCGTCTGGAGCGGCAGCGCAACGCGCTCTTGACCGTCAACATCGCGCAGGAGGCGCCGCTCGAGGAGGTCGTGGAAGCGGTGGAGGAGGACCACTTCCCGGCCGTGCTGGCGGGACTCGGGCCGTCCTACAGCCTGCGCGTCGGCGGCTCCGCGGACGCGCTGCGGACGACGCTCGACTCGCTGTCGTCGGGCTTCGCCTTCAGCGTGCTGATCATCTACCTGCTGCTGGTCGCGCTGTTCCGCAGCTGGGCGACGCCGTTCGTGATCCTCGTCACCGTGCCGCTCGCGCTGTCGGGGGGGCTGGTGGCCATCCGCATCGCGTCCGAGCTGACCGGCGGTGCGGCGGCCTTCGACGTGATCGCGATGCTGGGCTTCGTGATCCTCGCGGGACTGGTGGTGAACAACGCGATCCTGATCGTGCACCAGGCGAACAACTTCCGAAGCGAGGGAGTGGAGCCGCGCGAGGCACTCACGCGCTCGGCGGCCTCGCGCCTGCGCCCGATCCTGATGAGCGTGACCACGACGGTGATGGGCATGCTGCCTCTGGCGCTGGGCGGCGGTGCCGGAGCCGAGCTCTACCAGGGGCTGGGCGTGGTGATCGTCGGCGGGCTGTTCTGCTCGACGCTGTTCACGCTGTTCCTGGTGCCGGTCCTCTTGAGCCTGGGGCACGACTGGAGCGCGCTTCGCGGCCGATCGGGACGTGCAGAGGCGAAACCCCTGACCGCGGCCGGCGCGATCCAGTAGGCTCTCCGCCCTCGATCGCGCCACGCTGGCGCCTTCGACGCCACAACAGGGATCTGCACCATGCGTTTGATCGCGAACCTTCTCGCGTGCGGGGCGTTCGTCGCGCCGCTCTCCGCCCAGCTCGACGACGTCGCTCCGGGGTTCACCTCTTCCGGACTGTCCGCCTCCGGAGAGCTCCTGTCCGTCGCGGTCTCCGACGGCTCCTACGCCGAGCTCTCGGAGGACGAGCTCGTCCTGCGTGCCGCGAACGGAAGCGTGCTGCGCACGCTCGATTCCTTCCCGAGTCCCGTCACTCCGTTGATGGTGGGGCTCGACCCGACCGAGTCGTTCCTGCTCTACGGGATCGCGAACGAGGGCACCTACCGCGTCGACCTGGACGGCTCGAACGAGACGTTCCTGAGCCCGCTCACGGGCAGCGCCGTGGCCTGGGACGGCAACGACTCGGTCGTCCTCGCGGTGTTCGGTAGCCCGCTGTTCCGCTGGTTCGTGTACCGGCTGGAGGTCGACACCGGCCGCGTGAAGCGGCTGGCGGAGGTCCCGGGCTTCTTCGGCACCCTGACCGCGACGACGAACGGCGAGATCTTCGTCGCCTACGACGGCGTCTGGAAGTCTCCCCCCGCACCGGGCTGGGAGGTCGCGCGCTTCGACGCGGGCGTGCTCACGGGGAGCGTCGTCCGCACGGTCGCGGCGGCCGTCCCGCTCGTGAACGGGCTCGAGGTGGTGAGCGCGCTGGCGGTCGATCCCGTCGACGGCCGGCTGTTCCTCGGGGAGCAGGGCGACCAGCCCGGAGAGAACCGGATCCGCACGCTGCGCCGCGGGTTCGGCACGCCCGAACAGCTGGTCGCGATCGCCGCCCCCGAACGCGTGCGCTCGCTGCAGGTCCTGCCGGGCGCCGGAGAGGCGAGCTTCGACGCGTTCCAGCCCGCCTCCGGAGCCAGGCTCGTCTACGGCGTCTCGGCCAACGCGAGCGGCGGCCCGGTGCGCCGCGAGCGCCTCGCGACGCGTCGCCCCGAGCTCCTCTTGGAGGGTCCCGGGACCAGCGGCGTCGGTCCCTTCGAGCTGTCGGTTCGCGGCGGTCCGGCCGGCGGCGTCGCCGCCGTGTTCTACGGTCCGTCGGCGCTCTTCGACGCGAACGAGACCGTGCTGCCCCTGAGTCCGCCGGTCTTCGTCGGCCTCGACTTCGGAACGCTCGTGCGCGTCCCCGGCTTCCTGCCTCTGGACGCCAACGGGGACGGCAGCCTGTTCTACACCAACGGCAGCGGCGTCACGAACGCGTTCGCGGTCCAGGCCGTGCTGCTGGACGGGACCGGCGCGACCGTCGGCTCCACGTCCGCCGCGTTCCTGTAGGCGTCTCGCGCGCCGCGCCGCCGGTCCGCTCTGGATCGGCGCTGCTCCCCGCGCTGGAATGACGGCCGTGCGCGCCTCGGTGCGCTTCGGCCGTCGCTCTCGTTCCCCGGAGGGAAGCCTTGGACTGGTTGTCGGACCCCAACTCCTGGATCGCGCTCCTGACGCTGACGCTGCTCGAGATCGTGCTCGGCGTGGACAACGTCGTCTTCATCTCGATCCTGTCCTCGCGCCTCCCGGAGCATCAGCAGGCCAAGGCGCGCAAGCTCGGGCTGCTCCTCGCGCTGGTCGGACGCGTCGTGCTGCTCCTGTCGCTGAGCTGGATCATGCGGCTCGAGGAGCCGCTGTTCTCGGTGCTGGAGCACGACCTCTCGGGCCGGGACCTGATCCTCTTGGCGGGGGGTCTGTTCCTCCTCGGCAAGGCGACCCACGAGATCCACGTGAACGTCGAGGGGGGAGGGCATCACCCCGAGGAGAAGGCCGGCGCGACCTTCGGCAGCGTGCTGGCGCAGGTCTTCGTCCTCGACGTCGTGTTCTCCATCGACTCGGTGATCACCGCGGTCGGCATGGCGGACGAGATCGGCGTGATGATCACCGCCGTCGTGCTCGCGATCGTGTTCATGATCTTCACCGCCGAGGCCGTGTCGGCCTTCATCCAGCGACACCCGACGGTGAAGATGCTCGCGCTCTCCTTCCTGCTCCTGGTCGGCCTGACCCTGCTGGCCGAGGGCCTCGCGTTCCACATCCCGAAGGGCTACGTGTACTTCGCGATGGCGTTCTCGATCCTCGTCGAGGCGCTGAATCTGAAGGTGGCCGCGAACCGCAAGAAGGCGAAGGCGCAGGCGCACTAGCGGGAGCTGCCGCCCTCGGCGAGAGGCGGTCGAGGCGTCTCGAACGGCGCGGGCACAGACAGCGCACCGACGGCGCGGTAGCATCCCGGCTCCACCCGTCGCGTCAGGAGGAATCCCGTGCTCTCGAGAACGATCGTCCCGCTCTGGTTGGTCCTCGCGGCCTCGTCCGCGTCCGCGCAAGTCACGCCCCCGGCCGAGCACCTCGGACGTCCCGTCGGTCGGGACTTCGAGCTGGCCGACTGGACCGAGGTCTCGAGCTACTTCGAGCGCCTGGGGTCCGAGAGCCCGCGCGTCGACGTGCGTTCGGTCGGCTCGACCACGGAGGGGCGGAGCTTCCTGCTCGCGACGATCTCCAGCGAGGAGAACCTGGAGAACATCGACGCGATCCGCGCGGCCTCGAAGCGCCTCGCGGATCCGCGCGGCCTCGACGACGAGGGTCGCGAGCGCCTGCTCGCGGAGGCCAAGCCGGTGCTGTTCGCCTCGATCGGCATGCACTCGACCGAGACCGCGGCGCCGCAGTTCGGGATGGAGATGGCCTACGAACTCGCGACCTCCGACGCGGAGCCCTACCGCACCGTGCGCGAGGAGATGGTGGTCCTGATCGCGCCCTGCCTGAACCCCGACGGGCTCGACCACGTCGTGAACTGGTACCGGCAGACGGTGGGCACGCCCTACGAGTCGAGCGGTCTCCTGAAGCTCTACCAGTACTACTCCGGGCACGACAACAACCGCGACTGGTTCATGCTGAGCCAGGCGGAGACGCGCATCGTCACGGAGATCCTCTACGGCGAGTGGTTCCCGCAGGTGTACTGGGACGTGCACCAGCAGGGCTCCACGCGCGAGCGCATGTTCGTCCCGCCGTTCCGCGACCCGCTCAACCCGAACCTCGACCCCGGGATCATCGCGGGCATCGGACAGCTCGGGGCGCGCGCTCTGTTCGACATGACGCGCGAGGGATTCACGGGCGTCTCGACCGGCGTCACCTACGACATGTGGTGGAACGGCGGCAACCGCAACGTGCCGGTGCGCCACAACATCATCGGCCTCCTGACCGAAGCGGCCTCCGCGCGCCTCGCGACGCCGATCTTCCAGCGCAAGAGCGAACTGCGTGGTCCGAAGCGCGGACTCGGCTACGCGCCCTCGAACATCTTCCCCGACCCTTGGCCCGGCGGCTGGTGGCGCATTCGTGACATCATCGACTACCAGGTCGCGTTCGGGAAATCGCTCGTCGGCAGCCTGTCGCGTGAGCCGAAGCTGTGGCTCGACAATGCGTTGAAGGCGTCGCGCAACGCGATGGCGAAGGCGCAGGCCGAAGGCCCGGTCGCGTGGCTGATCCCGAGCGACAACCCCGATCGTGGTGCGGTGAAGCGACTGGTCGACACGCTGCTAGTCGGCGGCGTCGAGATCCATCGGGCCGAGGCCGAGCTCACTGCGGACGGTCGCACCTATCCCGCCGGCACGCTCGTGCTCAAGAACGATCAGCCCTACGCGCGCTACGTGAAGGACCTGTTCGAAGTGCAGCGCTATCCGCAAGGCGAACCGCCCTACGACGTCGCGGGTTGGACGCTGCCGGTGCTGATGGGCATTCGCCGTGTCGAGGTCAAATCGGATTTGGCGGAGGATGCTCCGCTAGCGCGCATCACGACTCCCGACGCCTCCGTTGCCGTCGGATTCGGAGAAGCTCCGAAGACCGGCCAAGCCCTTTCGACTCGCAACAGCGAACACTGGACGGAGCTCTTCAAGCGACTTGCTCGCAGCGAAGCCCACGTGTTCAACGACGGGAAGTTTGCAGCGCGGAGCGAGGACGCGCGCGACGAAAACGGGCAACTTCGGCCCGCGAAGGGGCGCATTGTTTCCGAAATGCCGCGCATCGGCCTCTACAACCCGTGGAGTGGCAGCATGGACGAAGGCTGGATGCGCTTCGTCTTCGATCTCTACGAGATGCCGCACATCACGGTGCGCAACGAGATGCTGCGCGCGGGCGACTTGTCTGAATTCCTCGATGTGCTCGTGTTCCCGAGCATTTCGGGGCGTCAACTCGACGACGGGCGTTCGCCGGGCTCTGTGCCGGAAGAATTCGCGCGTGGCTTGGATCCGGAAGGCGCCATCGCAATCGAAGAGTTCGTGCGCGCGGGCGGCAAGCTGGTTTGTGTCGGGAGTTCTGCGCAATGGGCGATCGATCTCTTGCGCTTGCCGTTGGTCGACGTGACGCGCGGTGGCGATGCCGACGGCTTCTCTTGTCCAGGCAGCGTCCTGCGCGCGATTCCGGTCGCGAACGCTCTCACGTCGGGACTCGATTCGTCCCAAGCCCTGTTCTTCTCGCGCTCCTCGGCTTGGCGAGCGATGACCGCCGACGAGAAGAAGGAGGCCGAGAAAGAGGGGCCGCTCTCCGACCGCGAGTGGAAGAGCCTCCTGGACTACGCGCCAACGCGCGTCTTGCTCTCGGGCTACATCGCGCGTCCGGAAGTGATCGCGGGACGCCACGCCTGGGTTCGTACCGGCCACGGGAAGGGAACCGTTCACCTGTTCGGCTTCCGTCCGCAATATCGCGGGTGGAGTCAGGCGACGTTCCAGCTGCTCTTCCGCGCAATGCTGATCGACTAGACCGGCATGAGTCCGCGCGTCTTCGTCTTGCTCGCAGCAGCCGCTTGCCTGACCTCGAGCTGCTTGAGCGAGCGCATGCCGAGTCGCGAAGAGTTGATGATCGGCGAGGTGCGCGAGCCGCGCCTCATCCAGCGCGTGAAGGAAGATCCGCACACCGGCCAGGTCCTGCGTGAATGG
>CAZDYS010000239.1:0-6435 GCA_964509445.1 uncultured Planctomycetaceae bacterium | reverse complement strand
GCGCGGGAACCTACCCGCTGCTGCACGTCGGCCGGCCGTGGCTCGCCTACTGGCTGCTGCCCTACCCGAACACGATGGCCATGTGGCCGCAGTTCCGCAGCCCGCTGCTGTGGGACGTGTTCGCGGTCTCCACCTACGCGACGGTCTCCCTGCTGTTCTGGTACGTGGGTCTGATCCCGGACTTCGCGACGCTGCGCGACCGCGCGGTGAAGCGGCCCGCGAAGATCCTCTACGGCGCGCTGAGCCTCGGCTGGCGCGGCGCAGCGCAGCACTGGGAGCGCTACGAGACCGCCTACCTGCTCCTGGCCGGGCTCGCGACGCCGCTCGTCGTCTCCGTGCACACGGTCGTCTCGTTCGACTTCGCGGTCAGCATCATCCCTGGCTGGCACGCGACGATCATGCCGCCCTACTTCGTGGCGGGCGCGATCTACTCGGGCTTCGCGATGGTCATGACCCTCGCGATCCCGCTGCGCGCGGCCTTCGGTCTGCAGGACTTCATCACGATGAGGCACCTGCAGAACATGGCGAAGATCATCCTCGCCACCGGCCTGATCGTCGCATACGGCTACACGATGGAGGCGTTCTTCGCCTGGTACAGCGCGAACCCCTACGAGGGCGCGATGATGAAGGGCCGCATGGCCGGCCCCTACGCCTGGTCCTACTGGCTGCTGATCCTGTGCAACGGCCTCGTTCCGCAGTTCCTCTGGTTCCGGAAGGTCCGCACGAACATCGCGCTCCTGTTCATCATCTGCCTGATCGTGAACGTCGGCATGTGGCTCGAGCGCTTCGTGATCGTCGTCACCAGCCTCAGCCGTGACTTCCTGCCGTCCAGCTGGGAGCACTACGCCGGCACGAAGTGGGACTGGATGCTCTACCTCGGGACCATGGGCCTCTTCGGAGCGCTGGTGTTCCTGTTCATCCGCTTCCTGCCGATGATCTCGATCTTCGAGATGCGCACGCTCGTGCCGCACGGCGACGGATCGAAGGAGAAAGCCCATTGAGGAAGCGGCCCAAGTCCGGTGACAGCTTCGGCGTGCTCGCCGAGTTCCGCGACTCCGATCACCTCCTCCAGGCGATCGAGGGATGCAAGCGTTCGGGATACCGGCGCATGGAGGCCTACACGCCTCTCCCCGTCCACGAGGTGTGGGAAGCGCTGGGCCACAAGAGCCACCTCCCGAAGCTCGTCCTCGCCGGAGGCATCGCCGGGGCCGTGGTCGGCTTCGGCATGCAGTACTTCGCGAGCGTGCACCACTATCCGATCAACGTCGGCGGCCGCCCGATGAACTCCTGGCCGTCCTTCATCGTGATCACGTTCGAGATGACGATCCTGTTCGCCGCGCTGACCGCGGTGTTCGGGATGCTCCTCCTGAACGGACTGCCCCGTCCGCACCACCCGGTGTTCGACGTGGAGGAGTTCGAGCTCGCCACGCGCGACCGCTTCTTCCTCCTCATCCCGTGGTACGACCCGATCTACGACAAGGACCACGCGACCCAGCTGTTCGGAGACTTCGAACCGCTCAGCCTGAACGAGGTGTTCCACCCATGAGGGTCACCGCGGTTCTCTTCCTCGCCCTGGCCGTCTCTTGCCGCCAGGACATGCACGATCAGCCGAAGCTGCAACCGCTCGAAGCGAGCGCCTTCTTCGCCGACGGTCGCGCGTCCCGTCCCCAGGTCTCCGGAACCGTCGCCCGCGGCGAGCTGGACCTGGACGACCACCTCCACCGCGGCCTCGTGAACGGCGAGCTCGCGACGACGTTCCCGTTCGAGATCGACCAGGAACGCATGCTGCGCGGCCAGGAGCGCTTCGACATCTTCTGCAGCTCCTGCCACGGCCGCACGGGCACCGGGGAGGGGATGATCGTCCAGCGCGGTCTCAAGCAGCCGCCCAGCTATCACATCGATCGTCTGCGCGAGGCTCCTCCCGGGTACTTCTTCGACGTGATCACGAACGGCTTCGGCGCGATGTACGACCTGTCGGACCGCATCCCGGTCGAGGACCGCTGGGCGATCGTCGCCTACGTCCGCGCGCTGCAGCTCAGCCGCAACGCGAACCTCCTGGACGCTCCGCCGGAACGGCGCCTGCAGCTCGAGGAGGCGCGGCAATGAGCGAGAACCAACTCTCCCAGAACCTCAGTCGCGTCCAGCGCTTCGCGTTCCTGATCGGACTCGCGGGGATCGCGCTGATGGGCGTGGGCTTCACGATCGACAGCGAGCAGTTCTACCGCTCGTACCTGATCGGCTACCTGTACTGGCTCGCCCCGACGCTCGGCAGCCTCGGGCTGATCCTCCTGCACACGATGACGGGCGGCGCCTGGGGCTTCGCGATCCACCGGCTGCTCGAGGCGGGCATGCGCAACATCGGCTGGATGGCGCTCCTGTTCGCGCCCATCCTGCTCGGCGTGCCGGCCCTCTACGAGTGGTCGCACCCGGAGGTCGTCGCGGAGGACCCGATCCTCCAGCACAAGTCGCTGTACCTGAACCGCAGCTTCTTCTCCGTGCGCGCAGTCGTCTTCTTCGGCGTCTGGATCTTCTTCACGACCGCGATGCTGCGACTCCAGGCGCGGTACGACCGCCGCATGGACGTCAAGGCGCTCCGCACGATGAAGACCGTGTCCGGCCTCGGACTCGGGCTCTACATCCTGACGATGAGCTTCGCGGCCTTCGACTGGGGGATGTCGCTGGAGCCGCACTGGTTCTCGACGATCTACGGCGTGCTGTTCGTCATCGGCCAGGGGCTGTCGACCCTGTGCATGAGCGTCTTCATCGCGTCGCGCATCGCGCGCTACGAGCCGTTCTCCCGCTGGATCTCGAAGAACCACTTCCACGATCTCGGGAACTTGGTGATGGCCTTCGTGATGCTCTGGGCCTACGTGTCGTTCTCGCAGTTCCTGATCATCTGGTCGGGCAACCTGCCGGAAGAGACGCCTTGGTACCTCGCGCGCATCGGTCACGGCTGGCAAGGGATCGCGCTGTTCTTGGTCGTGTTCCACTTCGCCGTTCCGTTCCTCATCCTCGTCAACCGTCGCGTGAAGCGCAGCATGGGCTTCCTCTCGAAGCTCTGCCTGTTCCTCTTCGTGCTGCGGTTCGTCGAGATCTTCTGGCTGATCAAGCCGGCGTTCCTGCACCACGGACACGGGCACTCGCACTTCGCCATCCACTGGATGGACGTGGTCGCTCCGCTCGCCATCGGCGGGCTGTGGCTCGGGTCGTTCCTGCGCAACCTGCGCGGCCGTCCCCTGGTCTCCCTGCAGGACGCGAAGCTCCTCGGCGAGCTGGAGGAGGCACCGAGCTCATGACGCAACAAGGCTACGAGACCACGGATGCGGAGCCGCGCCCCCTGGTGTGGTTCCTGGTGGGCCTGACGGCGCTGATCCTCGTGTCGGCGGTGGTCACCGTCTCGCTCGAGGACAACTGGAACGAGGAGGTCGACGCCCGGACGGAGCCGCACCCCATGCGTGCGTTCCGCACCGAGCCCCAGGGTCCGCTGCTGCAGGCCACGACCTCGACCGACCTGATCGATCACCGCGCCGAAGAGGACCGCGAGCTGCGCAAGTACGGCTGGGTCGACGCCGAGTCCGGCATCGTCCAGATCCCCGTCGGGCGCGCCATGGAGGTCCTGGTCGAGCGCGGTCTGCCCGCGCGGGAGGGCGGCTCCTGATGCGCTTCCTCCCCACGGCCCTGCTCACCGCGTCGCTGCTGGCGTCCTCCGCCGACGCGCAGCTCGTCGAGGCTCCGCTCCCCGGCGTCGACTGGGCGCAGAACCTCGGCGCCGACCTGCCGCGCGACGCCCGCTTCACGCTCTCGGACGGGACGGACGTCGCGTTCGGTGACCTGTTCACCGACAAGCCGGTGGTCCTCGCGCTCGTGTACTACGAGTGCCCGATGCTGTGCAACCTCGTCCTGACCGGCCTCGTCGGCAGCATGAAGGGCATGAGCCTGACGGCCAGCGAGGAGTACGACGTGATCGTGCTCAGCATCGATCCGGGCGAGTCCGTGGAGCTCGCGGCCGAGCAGAAGGCCGGCTGGGTCGAGCGCTACGGCCGCGGGACCGCGGACGGCTGGCACTTCCTCGTCGGAGACGAGACGAACATCGCGCGCGTCGCCGACGCCGTGGGCTTCGAGTACAGCTACGTGCCGTCGACCGACGAGTACGCGCACTCGGCCGGCATCGGTGTGCTCACCCCGGAGGCGCGGCTCGCGCGCATCCTGTACGGGATCGAGTTCGCTCCGCGCGATCTCAAGTTCTCCTTGATGGAGGCGTCCGGCGGCAACGTCGGCTCGCCGATCGAGAAGCTCATCTTGCGCTGCTTCTCCTACGACCCGACGCACGGCAAGTACGGCTTCGCGATCCTCTCCACGCTCCGCGGTCTCAGCATCGCGACGGTGGTTGGATTGCTGCTCTTCGTCTTCACGGCCGTGCGGCGCGAGCGCCAGAGGGTGCCGGAGGCCGCCTGATGTTCGAAGACCTCTCTCTGTTCCCCGAGGCGGCCTCGACGGTCGCCGGCAAAGTCGACGGGATCTACCTGTTCCTGGTCGTCCTCACGCTGTTCGCATCGGTCGGCATCTTCTCGACGCTGATCTTCTTCGCGGTCCGCTACCGGCGCCGCAAGGGACATACGGCGGCCGAGATTCACGGGTCGATGCCGCTCGAGGTGTTCTGGTCCGCCGTGCCGCTCGTGATCTTCCTGTTCGTCTTCGGCTGGAGCTCCAAGGTCTTCCTCGAGATGCACCGCGAGCCGGACGACTGCATGGAGTACTTCGTCACGGGCAAGCAGTGGATGTGGAAGATCCAGCACCCGACCGGGCAGCGCGAGATCAACACGTTGCACATGCCGGCCAACACGCCGGTCAAGCTGACGATGATCTCCGAGGACGTGCTGCACGACTTCTACGTCCCGGCCTTCCGGGTGAAGCGCGACGTCCTGCCGGGCATGTACACCACGATCTGGTTCGAGGCGACCAAGGTCGGCCGCTATCACCTGTTCTGCGCCGAGTACTGCGGCACGAAGCACTCCGAGATGATCGGTGAAGTCGTGGTGATGGACCCGGCGGACTACGAGGCCTGGCTCTCGGGCCAGCCCGCCGGCCTGGACCCGATCGAGAGCGGACGCGTGCTCTTCGAGAACAACCGCTGCACCACCTGCCACGAGCCCGGCCCCGGGCAGCGCGGCCCCGACCTGGCCGGCCGCTACGGCACGATGGTCGGGACGGAGTCCGGCAAGATGGTGCTCTTCGACGACGACTACATTCGCACGTCGATCCTCGAGCCGAAGGCCGACGTCTCGATCGGCTACGGCGCCAACCAGGTGATGCCGTCCTTCAAGGGACAGCTCTCCGAGACGCAGATCCAGCACCTGATCGCCTACATCAAGTCGATCGGACCCAAGGCTGCGGCCCCCGCGACGACGGAACCCTCCGAGCCTGCTGCGGCCGAGGAGGAACAGCGATGACGACCACCACCAAGCCGTCCTACCTGGTCACCCAGCCCAAGGAGGACAACTACCTCGCGGCGGGCTACGGCGTTCGCTCGTGGCTCCTCACGGTCGACCACAAGCGGATCGCCCTGCTCTACCTGTTGAGCCTGACGGGCTTCTTCGCGATCGGCGGACTGTTCGCGGTGCTCGTGCGCCTCGAGCTGCTCACCCCGCAGGGAGATCTCTTCCAGAGCGAGATCTACAACCGCCTGTTCACCATGCACGGCACGTTCATGGTGTTCTTCTTCCTGCTGCCGGCGATCCCGGCCGTCTTCGGCAACTTCTTGCTGCCGCTGATGGTCGGAGCACGGGACGTGGCGTTCCCGAAGCTCAACCTCCTCTCGTGGTACCTCTACATGGGAGGCGGCATCCTCGCGTTCGTGGCGATGCTCTTCGGTGGGGTCGACACGGGCTGGACCTTCTACACGCCCTACTCGTCGACCTACGCGAACAGCCAGGTGATCGTGTCGGCCCTCGGCATCTTCATCTCGGGCTTCGCCTCCATCCTGACCGGGGTCAACTTCATCGCGACCATCCACAAGATGCGCGCGCCCGGCCTGACCTGGCGGAGGCTGCCGCTGTTCGTGTGGGGTCACTACGCGACCAGCCTGATCATGGTGCTCGGCACGCCCGTGATCGCGGTGACGATCCTGCTCGTGGCGCTCGAGCGTCTGTTCCAGGTCGGCATCTTCGATCCGGCCCTGGGCGGCGACCCGATCCTGTTCCAGCACCTGTTCTGGTTCTACAGCCACCCGGCGGTCTACATCATGATCCTGCCGGCCATTGGCGTGATCTCGGAGCTGATCTCCTGCTTCTCGCGCAAGCGCGTGTTCGGCTACGAGGTGATCGCGCTCTCCAGCCTCGCCATCGCGGTGCTCGGCTTCCTGGTCTGGGGGCACCACATGTTCGTCAGCGGCCAGTCGGTCTACGCCGGCTTCATCTTCTCGCTGCTGACGATGCT
>CAZDYS010000238.1:0-6446 GCA_964509445.1 uncultured Planctomycetaceae bacterium | reverse complement strand
AGGAGGCAGACCCCAAGGACACCAGCGTCGGTCTCGGAGGCCTGCCCAACGAGGACGGCGTGGTCACGCTCGACGCCGCGGTCATGGACGGCGACACGCACAACGCGGGCGCCGTCGCCGCGATCGAGAACATCCTGCACCCGTCCGAGGTCGCGCGGCTCGTGATGGAGCGCACGGACCACTGTCTGCTCGTGGGCCGCGGTGCCTACGAGTTCGCGCGCATGCACGGGCACCCGCACACCGAGCTGCTCACGGAGAGCACGCGCAAGCGCTGGCTGAAGTGGCGCGAGATGATGAGCGATCGCGACGATCGACTCCCGCCTCCGCCGCCGCGCGACGAGGACGAGCAGGGAGCGGTGCTGCCGGACCGCTTCGAGCGCCACGGCACCGTGCACTGCTCGGCGCTCTCGACGATGGGCAAGGTGGCCTGCACGACGACGACCAGCGGACTGGCCTGGAAGATCCCGGGCCGGGTGGGGGACTCGCCGTTGATCGGCGCCGGTCTGTACTGCGATCAGGAGGCCGGGAGCGCCGGTTCGACCGGCCGCGGTGAAGCCGCGATCCTGGCCCACGGAAGCTCCGCGATCGTCGAGCTCCTTCGTCAGGGCATGCACCCGAAGGACGCGGGACTCGAGGTCCTGCGCCGGATCGTGCGGCAGGTGCGTCGCGCCGCCACCTGGCAGCCTTCGCTCCTGCGCGAGGACGGGCGCCCCGCCTTCGCGATCCACTTCTACGTGCTCGACCTCAAGGGCCGTACGGCCGGCGTGACGCTGGCGCCTCCGGGGCGCAAGTACGCGGTGGCGGATCCCGAGGGGGGGCCGCGGCACGAGGAGCTCGAGTCCCTGGTGGACTAGCGGCGGGCGTGGAGGGCGCCGGGCGCTCGTGGCGTGCGCCGCTCCGCGAGCCGCGCGCGGCCCGGTGGACGGGACGTCTCAGTTCGCGCCGAGCGCGCGACGGAACTCGCTCTCCGAGAGCTCGCCGTCTCCGTCGTCGTCGAGCACCGCGATCAGGGTGCTGAGGCGTAGCGCAGGGCGCGCTCCCTTGAGCAGGCGACGCAGGTCGCCGATCGCGACTGCGCCGCTGCCGTCGACGTCGAGACGGCGGTGGTACGGGTGCGGCACGCGCTCCAGCGACGCCGTGGGAACCGGGTCCGCGGGGCGCATGCCCTGGGGGAGGCGGTCCGCGGCGAAGAACGCGAGCGGGCCCAGTTCGTGCAGCTCCAGCTCGCCGGTCTCGTCGCGGTCCGTCTGCTGCAGGAGCAGCTCCGGCGACAGGTCCCCGCCGAGCTGGCGCACGACCTTGGTCACTTCCTCGAGCCCCAGCCCGCGACTCGTGTCGGCGTCGTAGAGCGTGAGCAGCTGCCCGGGCGCCGGCAGAGCGGCGCGCCTGGCGGGCGGGCGCATGGTCCGCGGTCGCTTGGCGGGCTGCGCGCGCTCGGTGCTCTCGACCTTGGAAGGCGGGCGCACGGCGGGCGTCGCGGGGGGCTCGGCGGTTCGCGGTGCGAAGGGGACCTCGGAGCCTTCCGCCACGGCGATGCGCTCGAGCTCCTCCGTCGTCGGGAGGGGGGCGTTCACCGGTCCGAACTGCTCGAGCAGGCGTACGTGTCGGTCGCGGAACTCGTCCAGGGAGAGGCGTCCGTCGCCGTCTCCGTCGGAGGAGCGGAAGTCCTCCTTGTCGAGGGACAGCGTCGCGCGCGCCTCGCGGAAGGACACCCAACCGCTCTGGTCGAGGTCGCACAGGCGGAAGTGCAGCGGCGTCGCGGCTTCGATCTCCGCGCGCTTCTCGGCCTCTCGCTCCTCGGCGATGCGGATCAGCTCGGCCTTGCGCTCCGGCGAGATCGCGGTCTCCTCCGTCTTGGGGCGGGACTTGCGCTGCTTGTTGCGCTTGCCGCGCTGCGCTTCCAGCGGGGCGGCACACAGCGCGAGGCAGAGGAGGACGGGGAGGATCCGCACGGCTACAGAATCGCGGGAGTCGGCCGGATCGGCAAGGGGCAGAGGCCGACTAGGCGGCGCCTTCCTCTCGATTCTTGGCCCTGCGCGCGACCTGGCGCCGACCGGGAAGACCTTTCGGGCCTCGCCGCCGGCTGCTCGGACGGTCGATCAGCGCCAGCTCGAGCACGCGGTCCACGTGGTCGACCAGGTGGATGGTGACCTTCTCCCGGAGCTCCGTCGGCAGGCGCAGGAGCTCCTCTCCGTTGCGGCCGGGGACCAGGACGTCCGTGATCCCGGCGCGGCTCGCGGCCAGGATCTTCTCCCGCAGGCCTCCGACAGGCAGGACCGCGCCCAGCAGCGTGAGCTCCCCCGTCATCGCGACGTCCGGGCGCACGGGGCGCCCCGTCAGCAGCGACACGATGGCCGCCGCGATCGCCGTCCCGGCCGACGGGCCGTCCTTCGGCGTCGCCGCGGACGGGAAGTGCAGGTGCAGGTCGATCGAGTCGAACAGGTCCTCGGCCAGCCCGAAGGAGCGCAGGCGCGTGCGGATGAACGAGAGGGCGGTCTGCACCGACTCGCGCATGACCTCCCCGATCTGCCCGGTCAGGAGCATGCGACCGCTGCCCGGCATCACGAGCGTCTCGATCGGCAGGAGGGCCCCGCCGACGGAGGTCCACGCGAGTCCTGTGGCCAGCCCCACGGCGGGTCGTCGGAGCCGCAGCTCCTCCTCGACCGTGCGCGGGCCGAGCAGCGTGACGAGGTCCTTCTTCAGCACGCGCAGCCCGTCTCCGCCGCCGACCACCTCCACGGCCGCCTTGCGACCGAGCGCCACGAGGAGCCGCTGCAGGTGCCGGACGCCGGCCTCCTCGGTGTAGCTGCGGATCAGCGCGCGCAGGGCCCCGGGCGTGATGGTGAGCTCGCCCTTCGACAGGCCCGCGTGTTCGCTCGCGCGCGGCAGCAGGTGCTCGCGCGCGATGCGGTACTTCTCGGAGTCCGTGTAGCCCGGGAACGGGAGCACGTCCATGCGGTCCAGCAGCGTCTCGGGGATCTCGTCGACGTCGTTGGCCGTCGCCAGGAACAGGCACCGCGAGAGGTCGAACGGCGTCCCCAGGAAGTGGTCGAGGAACTCCGCGTTGTGCTCCGGGTCGAGGAGGTGCAGCAGCGCTCCCGCCGCGGTTCCCTCGCCGCCCAGGCTCAGCTTGTCGATCTCGTCCAGCAGCACGACCGGGTCGGGCTCCCCGATGCGGTGCAGGCCGGCCAGGATCGAGCCCGGGGTCGCGCCCTCGTGCAGTCGCGATCGACCGACGAGCTCCGACTCGCGCGTCATCGCACCGATCGGGATGGTCAGGAACTTGCGCCCCAGAGCCCGCGCCACGGCGCGCGCCATGCTCGACTTGCCCGTGCCCGGAGGACCGAGGAAGCACAGCACGGTTCCGCGCGCGCCTCCACCGAGCTTGCGGATCGCGAGGATCTCCGCGATGCGACGCTTCACGTCGTCCAGGCCGATGTGGCTCTTGTCGAGATCCGCGGCGACCTCCTCGAAGGGGCGGCCGTAGCGGTCCCGGTCGGCTCGACGCGGGCCGTGCCAGGGCAGCTCGAGCGCCCACTCCAGGTGGGCGTGCGTGCGCGCCGCGGACGGGGTCCCCGGCGTCGAGCGGCGCAAGAGCTCGAGCTCGTGCGCGAGCGCCGCGCGGGCGGTCGCGCTCAGCTCGGCGGCCTCGAGGCTGGCGACCAGTCGGTCCAGCTCCTGGGTCCGCTTGTCCGGTTCGCCGAGTCGGTTCTTGAGGACCGCGAGCTTCTCGCGCATCACGTCGCGGCGCCGCTCGCCGGCCACCTCCTCCTCGACCTCTTCCTCCACGCGGCGTTCCGCACGCACGCGGAGCACCTTCTCGCCGAGGACGCGCTCCAGGAGCTTCAGCCGCTGGACCGGGTCGATCTCGCCGACGAGGCGCGCCTGTTCGCGGTAGCCGATCGGCAGCACCGAGGCGACGAGGTCCGTGATGCGCGCCGCGTCCCCGTCGTAGAGCGGGATCATCTCGAGCAGCTCGCCGACGGCTCCCGGCGACAGCTCCTCGAGCGCGCGCAGGGTCTCCTCGAGCCGGGACAGTCGCCGACCGATCTCCGCGGCGTCGGTGGGGGGGGCGCCGAGCGCGCCGGGGCGGGCCCACAGGCAGCCGTCCCGCAGCTCGAGGCCGTCCACGCGCGCCCGCTTGATGCCCTGCAGCACGATGCGCAGGCCTTCGCCCGCCAGGTGCGTGCGGCTGACGAGCCGCGCGAGGGTCGCGACGGGCAGCACCAGCTCGATGCGCTCCTCGGGCCCGGCCTCCGGACGCTCCAGCGCTCCGACGAGCACCAGGGCGTCGCTCTCCATCTTCGTCAGCGCCTCCACGTTCTCGGGTCGACGGACGTCGACCGAGCTCACGTCGTGAGGGAAGAGCAGGCTGGAGGGAAGTCCGACCAGGACGGGGCCAGCAGTGGGTCCGCGCTTTCGCATCGGGGAGTTCGGGTGCGTCCCGGTTCCCGACGGGGGATCCCGGACCCCGCTGCTATCGGCCCCGCCGCGCGCTGGCGTGGAGCGGGACCGGACGGTTCCTGACGCTTCTGGCGCCGGCGGCCTCCCGCGGGCGCGAGGCGGGCTCTTCCGAGCCGGTCCCGGAAAGCGTTTCCCGGCCTCAGCCGTCCGCGAGCCTGCGGACCTCCTCGATCACGCGGTCGACGTCCGCGCCCTCGAGGAACGGGTGCACGGGCAGGCACAGGACCTCCAGCGAGAGCGCCTCCGCCACGGGGAAGTCCCCGGGGCCGTAGCCCCAGCCGGCCGCGGCTTCCTGCAGGTGGACCGGCAGCGGGTAGTGGACCGCGGCGAAGATGCCGCGCTCCTTCAGGCCCTCGAGCACCGCATCGCGACGTCCCTCGCCGTGCACGCGGATCGTGTACTGGTGGTAGACGTGCAGCGACGTCTCGCGCGCGACGATCGGCTTCACGCCGGCGCAGTCCGCGAAGCCCGCGTCGTAACGCGCCGCGAGAGCGCGACGCCGCTCGTTCCACGCGTCCAGATGGGGGAGCTTCACGTTCAGGAGCGCCGCCTGCATCGCGTGCAGGCGCGAGTTTGTGCCCACGAACGCGTGGCGGTACTTCGCGGGGCTGCCGTGGTCGCGGTACTGGCGGATGCGGTTCGCGGTCTCCTCCTCGCGCGCGACCACGAGTCCACCCTCGCCGGCCGCTCCGAGGTTCTTGGTCGGGTAGAACGAGAAGGTGCAGGCGTCCCCGAGCTCACCGGCGGCGCGCCCGTCGCGTTCGGCGCCGTGCGCCTGCGCCGCGTCCTCGACCAGGAGCAGACCGCGCTCGTCGCACAGGGCACGGTAGCCGACGACGTCCGCGAGCTGACCGTACAGGTGCACCGGCAGGACGCAGGTCGTCTCCGGCGTCAGGGCCGCGCGCGCCTGTTCCAGGTCGAGCAGCGCCGTGTCGGGCTCGACGTCGCACAGGACGGGCTTCGCACCGACCCAGGCGATGGCTCCGGCGGAGGCGAAGAACGTGAACGGGCTCGTGACGACGTGGTCCCCGGGCTTCACCCCGGCGCCCAGCAGCGCCAGGACGAGCGCGTCGGTCCCGGAGGCGACGCCGATGCCCTGGGCCGCGCGACAGCGCTTTGCGAACGCCTCCTCGAGAGCGGTCACCTCGGGCCCCAGGACGTACTGCCCGCTGTGGAGCACGCGCACGAGCGCCTCCTCCAGAGCGGGGCCGAGGAAGGAGCGCTCGCTGACGAGGTCGACGGGCGCGAGGGTGCGAGTGGCGGTGGAAGTCATGGCTCTGGAGCCGCGAGCGATCGAGTCGCGAGGGGGGGAGAGGGCGCTCTACTTGAAGATCCGGAACTCGCCCGCCTGGAGCTTGCCCCAGTAGTCGTCGAGGCACTCGCGGACCTTCCCGGTCAGGAAGAGGATGCCGAAGATGTTCGGGAACGCCATGCCGAGGATCATCAGGTCGCCGAAGGCGAGCACGTTCGTCGCGCTCAGCACCGATCCCAGGAAGACGAACACCACGAAGATCATCTTGTAGATGGTCGAGGCGTTGTCGCCGAACAGATACGCCCAGCAGCGCTCTCCGTAGTAGGACCAGGAGATCATCGTCGAGAACGCGAACATGACAACGGCGACCGAGAGCACGTAGGGGAACCAGGGCAGCACCGTGGCGAACGCCTGCGAGGTCAGCGCGGCGCCGTCGCCGCCGGCCCGGGCCGCGGCGAAGGCCGGATCCGGGTTGTCGTAGGCGCCGGTGATGACGATCACGAGCGCGGTCATGGTGCAGACCACGATCGTGTCGATGAACGGCTCCAGGAGCGCGACGATGCCCTCGCGCGCGGGGTGCGGCGTGCGCGCGGCGGAGTGCGCGATCGCGGCCGAGCCGGAGCCCGCCTCGTTCGAGAAGGCGGCCCGCCGGAAGCCCTGGATCAGGCAGCCGAGGAAGCCGCCGAGCCCGGCCTCGAAGCTGAGCGCGCCCCCGACGATCTCGCCGAAG
>CAZDYS010000237.1:0-6462 GCA_964509445.1 uncultured Planctomycetaceae bacterium | reverse complement strand
GCGCGCATCGGGGCGAACACAGTGGCGTCACCGACGGTCGCTCGCCAGAGAGCGGCGCCGGACTTGTCGGCCCGCCGAGGGCCCTCGTCTCGGTCGTCCGGGAGGTGCCGGTGGCACGCTCGTCCGGGCGGGGGCTTCCAGCGGGTTTCCGGGTTTCGAGGGCAGCTGCGGCAGGAGGCTCGCGCCACGCAGGGTGCATAGGCCCGAACAGCACGAGCCCCGAGCCGGAGTCCCACCATGAGCCAGATCCCGCGCCTGTCCGACACCGCTGCCTACCGGCGAGCCCAGCTCCAGCGCTTCTCGCGCCAGGTCGCCAACCTGCAGGCCTTGAACGAGGGCGGCAAGCTCGGCGAGGACACCTGCTACCTGATGATCCGCAAGCTCTGGCACGAGCTGCAGCAGCTGCAACCGGCCGCGACCCCACGGCGCATCGCCCGTCCGGACGCCTGAGCACGGACCGCCCGGCCGTGACGGCCCCTCTGCCGGCCTCTCCGACTGTTCCTTGGGGCAGGACGCTCACCCGCGCTGCGGACGGAGCGCTCGTTCCCTGCCGCATGGGCTCTGGGGCGTCGCATCGGTGGTTGATCAACCCGCGTGATTGAGCGAGAATCCCCGCCTCGCCCCGAGATTCACCCGGGAAACGCCCAGGAAAGCCCGGCATTCCCGCGCAACGCGTCAGACGCACAAGCCGAACCATGACCACCGCAGCCCAGCTCGAGAAGATCAAGACCCAGGACGGCTTCATCGCCGCCCTCGACCAGTCCGGCGGCAGCACGCCGAAGGCCCTGCGCCTCTACGGCGTCGAGGAGAACGAGTACTCCGGCGACGACGAGATGTTCGCCAAGGTGCACGAGATGCGCACGCGCATCATCACGGACGGTGCCTTCAGCGGGCAGCGCATCCTCGGCGCGATCCTGTTCGAGAACACGATGGACCGCGAGATCCACGGCAAGGGCACGGCGCAGTACCTGTGGAGCGAGAAGAACGTCGTGCCGTTCCTGAAGGTCGACAAGGGCCTCGCCGACGTCGAGAACGACGCCCAGGTCATGAAGCCCATGCCCGGCCTCGACGCCCTCCTGGCCAAGGCCAAGTCGAACGAGGTCTTCGGAACGAAGATGCGTTCCGTGATCAAGGACGCCAACGAGGCGGGCGTGAAGGCCGTGGTTGACCAGCAGTTCGAGGTCGGGCGACAGATCGTCGCGGCCGGCCTGGTCCCGATCATCGAGCCGGAGGTCGACATCCACGCTCCGCGCAAGGCGGAGGCGGAGGCGCAGCTCAAGGCGGCCATGCTCGCGCACCTCGACGGCCTCGGCGCCGACGAGAAGGTCATGCTCAAGCTGACGCTCCCGGAGACGGACGGCTTCTACAAGGAGTGCATCGACCACGCGAACGTCGTGCGCGTCGTCGCGCTGTCCGGCGGCTACTCCCGGGAGGAGGCGAACGGTCGCCTGTCCCGCAACCACGGCATGATCGCGAGCTTCTCGCGCGCGCTGGCGGAAGGCCTGTCGGCCAAGCAGTCCGACGACGAGTTCCACGCGACCCTGGACGCCTCGATCCAGAGCATCTTCGAGGCCTCGCGGACCTAGTCGGTCTCGCCCAGGAGCCGCTTCACGCGCCGCAGCAAGCGCTCCTCGGTCTTCTCTCCGAAGCCGGTCAGCTCCCGCAGCTGCCCGGCTTCGGCTGCTTTCCGGAGCGCCTCGGGCGAGTCGACGCCGAGCTCGTCGCGCAGCGTGCGGATGCGCTTCGGCCCCAGACCGGCGATCTTCAGGAGCTCGAACAGCCCCGGTCCCGCCGAGGCGCGGAACTCCTCCCGGTAGCGCTCCACGCCCCGGGCCAGGATCTCCTCGATGCGCGCGGCCATGCCCTTGCCGATCGACTCGAGCTGGGTGAGGTCCTCGCCGGCGGCCACGAGGTCGTCGATCGGGCGCCCGAGGTCCCGCAGCGACTCGGCCGCGTTCCGGTAGGCGAGCACCTTGAACGGCACCGCCCCCTCGAGCTCCTGCCACAGGGCGAGCTCGTCGAGCACGTCCGCCACGTCGTCGTTCGAGCGCTCCACTCCGAGACTCTAGCGCGGCGTCCCGAACGGCTCGGTAGATTCGTGCCCACTTCCGCGAACGTCCCGGCGACCGCGGCGCAAGCGGCGCCTCTCCCACCGTCCTCGACCCCCCCACGCGCCATGATCCTCGCCTCCCTGTTCCTCCTCGCCGCCGCTCCGCTCGCCACGCCCCAGGCTCGTCTCGAGCTGGAGGAGGTCGAGCTGAAGCTCCCCGGAGGCGAGGTCCGCGTCGCGGACCGCGGCACCCTGCGCGTCCCGATCGTTCGCAGCGACCCGGACAGCAAGGAGATCGCCATCGACCTGTGGCGCTTCCGCGCGCTCGAGGGAGCGGATCCGGACGCTCCGCCGGTGTTCCAGCTGAACGGGGGACCGGGCTGGCCGGGGCTCGAGCCCCACCAGATCGACTGGGAGGACGCGATCCGACCGTTCGTCACCCAGGCCGACCTCGTGATCGTCGGGCAGCGAGGGATCGGCAGCTCGACGGACACCGGCTGCAACGGACTCCCCGGGACGGCGCCGGATCCCGAGCGACAGGAGCGCGAGCACCAGGCCGCGGAGCTCGCGCGTCGTTGCGGGGCCTGCCGCAGCTACTGGGAGCAGCAGGGCTACGACCTCTCCGGGCTGAACGTGCTGGAGGCCGCCGGCGACGTGGCCGACATCGCACGCCTGCTGAGCTACGAGAAGATCGCGCTCTTCGGCGGCAGCTTCGGGTCCCACTGGAGCATGGCCGTCCTGCGCGAGCACCCGGACCTCGTCGAGCGCGCGCTGCTGCACGGGATGGAGGGGCCGGACCACACCTACGACATGCCGAGCGGCGTGCTCGCGGCGCTCGAGCGCATGGCCAAGGCCGCCGAGGCGTCGGAGCAGCTTCGCGATCGCGTTCCGGAAGAGGGGCTGATCGAGGCGTTCAAGGGCGTGCTCGAGAGCGTTCGCGAGGACCCGTTCGACATCGACGTGCGCCACCCGCGCACGGGCGAGGACGTCCCGGTCCGGATCGACCACCTCTCCCTGCGCGACCTGGCGCTCGGCACGACCACGCGCGTCAGCTCGCGCAACGGCATGCCGCGCTGGCCGCTGGACCTGTTGCGCCTGATCGAGGGCGACTTCGAGCCCGCCGCGCGCGCCCTCCTGGCCGACCGCGGCGAGAGCGACCTGCCGACCGCGAGCTTCTTCATGCTCGACTGCGGGTCCGGGATCAGCCCGGAGCGCGCGAAGGTCCTGAACGCGGACCCGGCGATCGAGGTCGTGGGCGACCTCGGATGGTTCTACCGAACGGCCTGCCCGTCCTGGGACGCGGACCTGGGCGACGCGTTCCGCGCGGGCTTCCGGACCGACGTCCCGACGCTGATCGTGCACGGGACGTGGGACGTGAACACGCCGCTGGAGAACGCGCTCGAGTGCATCCCGATGTTCTCGGACCATCGCTTCGTGCCCGTCGAGGGCGGCTCCCATGGAGCCCTCTGGGAGGCGATGCGCCACGACCACGGGTTCCGCGACGCGGTCATGGCCTTCCTCGCCACCGGCGCGCAGGACGAGCTCCCGGACCAGGTCGTCCTCCCGCCGCTGGAGTGGCAGCGCCCCTGACGCCGCGCCCGTCCGCCTCCGCGTGAGGCCCTGCGCCTCGTCTACTCCGTGGCCTGCAGCCGCTCGAGGCTCGCCGCGTAGCGCTCCTCGTCCGGAGCGAAGCGCGTCGCCAGCCGGGCGTGAACCAGCGCTCGGACGCGCTCGCCGCGCGCCTCCAACACCAGGGCGAGCGCGTGGTGCGCCCCCGCGTCGGCCGGATCGACGTGCAGTCCCTCGCGCGCGTCCTCCTCGGCTCGGTCGAGCATCCCTTGGCCCAGCGCCGCCTCGGCCCGCAGGGCCAGCGCGCGCACGTGGGCGGGGTTGGTCTCCAGGCCGCGGTCGAGGTGCCGACGCGCGCGGGCGTAGCGCTCCCGACCCAGGAAGAACTCCCCGAGTCCCGTGTTCGCGAGCAGGTTGCCCGGGTCCATCAGGAGCACGTCTTCCAGGCGCTGGCGACCCTGGCTCGCGCGACCGAGCTCGAGGAGCGTGAGGCCCAGGAGCGCCGTCGCCCGCGTGTGACCGGGCTCGAGCTCCAGCGCCTCGAGGAGGACGGCCTCGGCCCGCTCCAGCTCTCCGGCGGCGCGCAGCGCCTGGCCCAGGCGCATGCGCGGGCTCGCGGCAGAGGGGACCGCCTCGACCAGCTCCTCGTAGTACCGGATGGCGTCGGCGGTGCGCCCGATCCGCAGGCAGTAGCTCGCGAGCTGGTGGTTGTACCCGACGCCGCCGGCGGCCTCCGCCTGCCCGCGCATCCACTGGTAGTCGCTCTCCAGGGTGAAGCGCACGAAGTCGTCGAACAGGATCGGCCGCTCCTCGACCGTGGGCAGGACGACCAGGAGGAACTCCGCCATCTCGTCCTCGGACTGCGCGCCGAACCGCACGCGCTTCGGAGGCACGCTCGGGTTCAGCGGGTTCTCCGCCGAGTTGTCGAAGGTGTAGCGCAGCGTGAGCTCGGTCCCGGCCGGGAGCGAGAGCGGCTCGGCGTAGTAGTACTCCTCCTGCCAGTTGAAGTCCCAGCGCGGGATGCGCAGCAGGAGGAACTCCTCGCCGTCCGGACGACGCGCGTAGGCGCGCAGGTCCGTGCCGAGATAGTGCGCGTGCGGGAAGACGCCGAGCACGTCGACGTCCACGGGCAGGCGATAGCTGGAGGTCACCTCCCAGTCGCTGTCGCCGGCCGGGATGTCGATCTCGCGCGACCACAGGCGAACCGACATGGGCTGCAGGGTCGGCTCCTCCTCCGCGAAGTAGAGGCCCAGCGACACGCGAATCGGCTCGGGCTTCCCGGTCGGCTTGAGGTGCAGCTGGAGCACGATGTCCGTCCCCTCGTCGATCCGCCAGGCGATCCCCGGCGTGCCCTCGAAGGGGGTCTTGCCCGGCGCCCAGCCGACGAACTGACCGTCCGGGAAGGTGCCGTTCGCGAGCTCCATGGCCTCGAACCCGACGCCGGGATCCGCGTCGTCGGCTCGGCGCGCACCGCCGCTCTCGTCCACGAGCAGGAGCGCGTGGTGAAGGACCGCGCGGTTGTCGGGATCGAACTCGACGGCCCGCACCCAGGCGCGCTTCCCCACGGGAGAGCGCAGCACGATGTTGCGGTAGATGTCGCGCCCCTCGGCCGGAACGACGTAGGGCTCCTCCATCGTCACCACCACGTCGGGCGTCCCGAGCGTCCAGCCGTCCGGGTACTCCGGAAGCGGCGCGGCCTGCGCGGGATCGCCCTCCGGACAGTCGGCGTCGATCCACGCGGTGAGGAGCTCGATCTCCTCCTCGCTCAGGGAGCGGTCGTCGCGGAACGGCACGTGACCGGACTCGGGCAGCCAGGGCGGCATGGTCCGATCCCGCGTCACGATCCGGATCTGTCGCGCGCGCCGGCGCACGTCCTCGTAGGTCAGGAGGGAGAACGGGGCGGCCTCGCCGGGGTGATGACAGGACGAGCAGGAAGCGTGCACAAGGGGCGCGACGTCCTCGTGGAACGTGGGGGTCTGGGCCGCGTGCGAGGAGACGACCCCCGTCGTCGCCGCGAGGAGGGCGAGGACCCGCGCGCCGAGGCCGCTCACTGCACGCTCCCCTGGCCGCGCCGCAGCTCGACGACCGTCCCGGCGGCCGCCTCGAACGGTCCGAAGCGTTCCTCGACGCCGTCGACCCAGCGCACGCGCACCGCGTCGGCCCGTCGCGCGTCGCCCAGACCCACGTGCACCCGCGGATCGCTCGACGACTGGTAGCTGTAGCCGGGCGCGACCTCGCGTCGCAGCTCGCGTTCTCCGACCGTCACGAACACCGCTGCGCCGAGCGCGTCGCGACCGGAGCGTTCCAGGACGCGGAGGGTCAGCGCGGCGCCTCGCTCGGGCGCGCGGTTGAGCAGGAGGTGCGCGGGGCCGTCGCGGTTGACGATCAGCACGTCGACCGCGCCGTCCCCGTCCACGTCTCCGAACGCGGCCGCGCGACTCGTCGCGAGGTACGCGGCTCGCGTCCCGCCGCGCGGAAGCACCTCCTCGAAGCGGCCGTCGGGGCCACCGCGGAACAGCAGGTTCTCCTCCGCGTAGGGATCGTCGGTCTCGCCGTCGACCGCCCGGGCACGCTGCACGCGGCCGTTGGCCTGGTAGAGGTCAAACTGGCCGTCCTGGTCGAAGTCGACCCACCCCATGCCGAAGCGCGTGAAGGACTTGCTGCGGGCCGCCAGTCCGCCCTGCACGGTGCCGTCGGTGAAGTAGCCGCCCTGGTTGAGGAACAGCGAGTCCGACTCTCCTTCGAGGTTGCAGACCATCAGGTCCACGTCGTGATCCCCGTCGACGTCGCCCAGGGCGACGCCCATCCCGGCCTTGAGCAGACCGTTGAGATCCGTCGCGCAG
>CAZDYS010000236.1:0-6479 GCA_964509445.1 uncultured Planctomycetaceae bacterium | reverse complement strand
CGATCTGGATCAGCGAGGCGATGCTGCAGCAGACGCGCGTCGAGGCGGTGATCGACCACTACCACCGGTTCCTCGCGCGCTTCCCGACCGTGCAGGCGCTCGCCGCGTCGACCGAGGACGAGGTCGTGGCGGCCTGGAGCGGGCTCGGCTACTACCGCCGCGCGCGTGCGCTGCGCGAGGCCGCGCGGGTCGTCGTCGAGGCGCACGCGGGGGTCCTGCCCTCCGAGCGGGACGCGTTCCGGTCGCTGCCCGGTGTCGGTCCCTACACGGCGGGCGCGGTCCTCTCGATCGCGTACCAGCGCGGCGAGCCGCTCGTCGACGGCAACGTCGTGCGCGTCTTCACCCGTCTGTTCGGTGTCGAAGACCCGCCCGGTGGAGAGCGCGAGCGCCTGCTCTGGTCGCTCGCTGCCCAGCTCGTGCCTCCGTCCGTGCCGGCGGACGAGGACCCGGAGCTCTCGCCGCGCAACTTCAACCAGGCGCTGATGGAGCTCGGCGCCCTGATCTGTACGCCTCGGTCTCCGCGCTGCCTGGTCTGCCCGGTCGCCTCCTCCTGCCGCGCCCGGGTCGCGGGGAACGCGGAGGAGCTTCCCAAGAAGGCTCCCAAGCGCGCTCCCGTCGACGTCGAGCTGGAGATCGCACTGGTGCGAGACGAGCGCGGCGTGCTGCTCGTGCGCCGTCCGGCGCAGGGGCGCATGGCGGGGATGTGGGAGCTCCCCACGCGCGAGAACGCCGAGGCCGACGCCGTGCTCCTCTGGCCCGCGCGGTTCGCGCTGGAGATCGAGCCCGGAGACGCGCTGGTCGAGCTGCGTCACGGCATCACGCACCACCGCATCCGCGCCACGGTCCAGCGCGCCGCCCTGAAGCGGGGAGCGGACGCGGGCGCGAGCGAGGAGACGCTGCGCTTCGTGCAGCCGGGGGAGCTCGAGGACCTGGGGCTCACCGGGCTCACGCGCAAGGCGCTGCGCGCCTGCGAGGCGATCGTCGCGCCGGACGAAGCGGACCGCTGAGCGCCGCCGCGCCCGTTCGCGCGCAGCATCCTCCCCGGATTCGGTTCCCCGCAGCCTTCCGGAACCTCCGCGTGCTGGCGCGCGTCGAGAGCGGTCCCCGCCACGCCGACGCGACGAGACCCCGACCTGGACAGTTCCTGTCCGCCCGTCCCCGGCGCTCGCGCGGTTGCTAGCATCCCCGCGACGGCCCGGCCCTCCCCGGGTCTCGCGAGGATCCCCCGAACCCTGCCTCGCCTCCTCCTCTCCGCGACTCCCCTCCCCATGAAGTCTCTCCTCGTCGCGCTGGTCGCGTCCCTGTTCCCGGTCTCCGTCGCTGCGCAGGACGAGGGAGAGATCCAGAAGGCCCTGATCGAGCTCCGCGACGACGCGGACGTGGAGCTCGTCGGCCAGCTGGCGGACTTCGGCACCCGCAGCGCGCTCGACGGCCTCCTGGCCGCCTACGACAAGATGCAGAGCATCTACATGAAGCGCGCCATCTTGCGGGGGCTCGCGAAGTTCGACCGCGTGCCGGGCCTCGAGCTCGACGCGCTGCAGCACATCATGAACGCAGCCACGAACACGCCGCAGCGTGCGCTGCGCGTGATCGCGGTGGACGTGCTCGCGACCTGCGAGAACCGCGGCAAGGCGTTCCTGCAGAGCATCGTCGACTCGCGCGCGGACCCGGAGGTGCGCGAGCTCTCGCTCGAGGCGCACGTGGGGCAGGGCAGCGAGGAGGACTTCGCCTGGTACGAGCGCCTCTACCGCACGCAGCGTCCGGGTCCGACGAACAGCGAGCGAGAGGCCGCGAAGGACAAGCCGCCGGTCCTGGAGGCCCTGCGGGAGACCGCCTTCGAGGCGATCGTCACGAAGCTCTCCGTCGAGGACCTGATCCTCGCGACCGGGGACGCGTACCGTCCGATCCGCACGATCGCGATGGAGGAGCTCGACGTGCGCGGCGACACGCAGGCGGTCGAGTTCGCGCGCGAGATGTACGCGTCGCACACGGCCCAGCCGGCGGACCGCCTGATCGCGGCGCGCATCCTCTACGCCAAGCAGGGGCCGAAGATCGCGAAGCAGTTCCTGAGGGACGCGACGCGCAACGATCCGCCCGAGGAGTTCGCGATGGGGCTCGCGGACATGCTCGCGGACATGGACGACGACGGGGTCCGCAGCCAGCTGCTCAAGCAGGCCGGCAAGGGGAAGGGGCAGGCGCTCCTGTTCTCCCTGCGCGCCGCGGCGAATCTGGACGAGCCCAAGTACGAGAAGACGCTGATCAAGGTCCTGAAGGGCAAGGACCTCGACGCCTCGATGGTCGCGATGGAGCAGCTCGCCGCGCGTCGCTCCGAGGCCGCTCTGAAGGAGCTGGAGAAGATCGTCGAGAAGCCGAAGGACCCGTTCCACACGGCCCGCGCGATCGAGGCCATCGGACGGATTCGCGGCATGGACGCGGAGTGGATCGAGCGGCTCTCCGGGATGCTCGGCTCCGACAACCTCGACGTCCGCAACGGCGCGATCGCGGCGCTGGCCGCCACGAAGAACGACAAGTGGATGCCGCAGCTCCTGGCAGCGCTCGAGCACGAGCACTGGTCGACGCGCCTGGCGGCGGCCAAGGGGCTCGAGGTCCTGCGGAAGAAGGAGGGCGTGGGCGCGCTGATCGCCCGCCTGCAGGTCGAGTCCGGGCGGATGGCGCAGGAGCTGTCGGCCGTCCTGTTCCGCTTGACCGGCAAGCTCTACGAGGACAACGCGCGCATCTGGGCCGACTGGTGGAAGAACGAGCAGGACCGCTTCGAGTTCGCCACCGCGTCGGACCTGCGCAAGCTGCGCGCGGAGGCCGAGGCGCGGGCTCTCAAGCAGGTCACCGTCTCCGAGTTCTTCGGCATCGAGATCGTCTCGACCCGCGTGCTGTTCATCGTCGACGTGTCGGGCTCGATGCTCGAGCCGTCGCGCAGCCGCTACGTCGGCAAGCCGGGACAGGCGCGCATCGACGTGGCCAAGGCGGAGCTCCTCAAGGCGCTGCGCGCGCTCGACCCGCTGAGCTTCTTCAACATCCTGGTCTTCTCCGACGGAGTGTCGACCTGGGCGGACGAGCTCACGGAGTTCAGCGAGGAGACGCTGGCCGAGGCCGAGTCCTTCATCGGTCGCCTGGGCGCCTTCGGCGGCACGAACCTCTACGGCGCGATCGAGATGGCGCTCCTGGAGCCGAACGTCGACACCGTCTACATCCTCTCGGACGGCGCTCCGTCCGCCGGCGAGGTGATCGACGCCTCGGCCATTCGACGCCGCGTGGCGGACTGGAACGAGCACCGCGGCATCCAGTTCAACTGCATCGCGGTGGGCGGACGGCTGAAGGTGCTGGAGTGGATCGCCGAGGACTCCGGCGGCACCTACGTGCGGATTCCCTAACCCCGCCGCGACGAGGTCAGCGCGCCCGGTCGTCGTCGGGCGCGCCCGCTCCGCGTTCCGGAGCCTCCGCCGCGTCGGGTTCCCGGCGGCGACCCTCCACGCCGACGGTCTCGACGCCCGCCCGCGCGAGCAGCTCGGCCGTCACGCCCGGACCGTCGACCCGCTCGTTCCCCACGTGCGTCCAGCGCACGCCGCAGGAGGGCGAACGCTCCTTCAGGTACGCGCGCTGGATCCCGTGGGCGGCGCAGGTCGCGCGGGCCTCGCGCGCACCGGCGAGGAACTCGGCGGTGACGTCGCGCCCCGCGTCGGTGACGATGCTGCCCTTGCCTTCCACCACCTCGGCGGCGGCCCGCGTCAACCACGCGGGGGGGCGCGGCGTGTCGAGTCCGCCGACCTCCTCCGGACAGAAGGGGACCGCGCGCTCGCCCTTCTCGGCGAGCTCTCGTTCCAGCACCGTGTCCCGGTTGTCGCCGCCGTCGTAGCGGCAGCGTCGACCCAGGAGACAGGCGCTGACGAGCACCGGTCGCGGTCCTTCCACAGGGAGATGGTAGTAGAATCCCGCGGCTCCGAAGGCCCCCCGAGGAATCCCCATGCAGACCGTTCTCGTCCCGCTCGCCCCCGGTTTCGAAGAGATCGAGGCCACGACCGTCATCGACGTGCTGCGACGCGCGGACCTCGACGTGACCGTGGCCGGGCTCGAGTCCGGGACCGTGGAGGGCTCGCACGGTCTGCGCTTCGAGCCCGACACGACCCTGGACCAGGTCGACCCGGCCTCCGTCGCGATGCTGGTGCTCCCCGGTGGCCTGCCGGGGGCCCACAACCTGCGGGACGACCCGCGGGTGATCGCGCTGGTCCAGGAGCTCGCCGGCTCCGAGCGCCACCTGGCGGCCATCTGCGCCGCGCCCATCGTGCTGGGACGGGCGGGGGTCCTGGAGGGGCACGCGGCCACCTGCTATCCGGGGTTCGAGGACCAGCTGGGGGGCGCCGAGGCGCGCGAGGAGCGCGTGGTGCGGTCGGGAAGGGTGCTCACGAGCCGCGGCGTCGGGACCGCGCTCCCGTTCGCCCTGGCCCTGGTGGCCGAGCTGGCGGGCCCGGAGCGCGCCTCGGAGCTCCAGCGGGCGATGCTGGTGGGGGAGTGACCCCCGGCCGGCCGCGTTGACGGTCCCCGGGATCCCGCATACCCTCTTCGCCCCTCAGGGCGGGCCCCTCCCCGCTCTCCGGCGGGTGGGACCCCGCCGGTAACCCGGATCCAGGGTCCGGGTAGACCTCCGCGACTCCCGCGAGGCCCCCTTATTTCCCAGAGCCCGACGATGCGCACCTCCCTCGGACTTTCGCTGCTCCTCCTGCTCGCGCCGACCGCTACGGCCGACTCCATCACCAAGACCGACGGCACGGTCCTCGAAGACGTCTCGATCGTCGAGGAGACGCTCGAGGGCGTGTCCTACACGGAGGGCCGGTCGAAGAAGGCCGAGCTCGTGCCGGCCGCCGAGGTGCTGTCCGTGAGCTACTCGGAGCTGCCCGAGGACGTCGACGCGGCCATGGGCTCGATGAGCGAGGGCGACGTGCTCAGCGCGGTCGCCTACCTCGACGACTACGTGAACGCCCAGGTCGAGAAGTCCACCGAGCGTCGCTTCAAGTGGGCGCCGGCCTTCGCGGCCTCGAAGGCGATCGAGCTGCGCATGCAGCTGTTCGACCTCAACGGGATGCTGCGCGCCTCCGAGCGCCTGCTGAAGAACTACGGCTCGTCGCGGTTCGTGCCGGCGGCCCACCTGCACAAGGCGATGGCGCAGGCCTGGTCCGGTCAGGCGGACGACGCGCGCTCCACGCTCGAGAAGCTCGAGCGCCTCGTGGCCGACGAGGGCCTCTCCTCGCGCTGGACCCTGGCCGCCAAGGTCGCCAAGGCGCGGCTGCTCCCGGCGAGCTCCCCGACCGCGCAGCGCAGCGAGCTCTCGGGGCTCGCGCGCGACGCCGGCTCCTTCCCCGACGTGCGCAGCCTCGCGAAGCTCGGGGAGGCCGAGTCCTTCATGCTCGAGGCCGAGGGCATCACGAACCAGTCCAAGGCGCGCGAGCTGCGCGACAAGGCCGAGGCGATCTTCGAGAAGATCGTGGAGGACCCCAAGGCCAGTGACGAAGCGCTCGCCGGGGCCTACACCGGGCTGGGCGACTGCCTGTTCTTCCGCGGCGCCTCGACCGAGAACCAGGACGAGCTCGGAGCGGCCGTGAAGAGCTACCTGCGCGTCGTCGTGATCTACGGCCAGTTCGGCCAGTACGTGCCGAAAGCGCTGTTCTACTCGATGCGCTGCTTCGATCTCCTGGGCGACCGCACCCGCAAGTCGCGCATGCGCTCCGAGCTCCTGGCGCTCTACCCGGGCACCGGCTGGGCCGAGCGGCCGGAAGTGAAGCGCTAGCCGCTTCCCCAGACCTCCCCTCGAGACGGGCGGCCCTCCCCAGCGGAGAGCCGCCCGTCTCGCGTTCCAGGACCCGCGCCCGCCCGCGAGCCGGATTCCACGTTCCGGCCGCAGGGCTCGGCGCCGCGTTGTCCACGAACCGCGGAAGAGCGTGCGAGCGAGCCCCGAATCGGCACCTCCTCCTGCGCGGAGCACGCGTGTGCGTGCTCCCCGATCGCACGACGACCAAGGAGGAAGATCCGTGGAAGCACCCCTTGCCTGGGACGGGCTCGAGGACCTGCGCGCCGAGCTCGAACGTCGCCTCGAGCGCCAGTGCCGCGACGAGAGCGAGCTGCAGGACGTTCTGCAGGAGACGCTGATCCGCGCCGCGCGCTACCGGGCGCAGCTGCGCGAGGTCGGGCTCCTGGTGCCCTGGGCGATGCGCATCGCGATGAACGTGCTGCGCGACCTGCGACGCCAGCACGTGCGCGCCGGCGTTCGCCTCGGCGAGGACGAGGAGGACGCGCTCGACAGCCGCGTGGCCCGCACGCTGCCCGAGGACCCCTTGCCGTACCGCATGGGGCGGTACGAGATCGAGACCGACGAGGCCGCCGAGCTCCTGGCCAGCGTGTTCCCGCGGCTGCGCCCGCACGACCGGAAGGTGCTGCAGGCGTTCTACGCAGCAGGGGAGCGCGGCGAGAAG
>CAZDYS010000235.1:0-6506 GCA_964509445.1 uncultured Planctomycetaceae bacterium | reverse complement strand
ACTAGGACGCGGTCCCTCCGACGCACGGAGCTCTCCGGCCCGTCGCCCTGCACGAGACGCAGGGCGGCGGGCCGTTCGCTTGGACGAGGCGTCGCCTCCGGCGAGCTCGCGCCAGGTCTTCGCTCTTCCGGCCACGGGCCCGGGCACGCGGTGGCTATCGTCTAGGGCCCTCCAACCCGAAGAAGCCCATGCAGCCTTCCCGCCGGAAACGTCTCCTCGCTCTGTCCGCCCTGGCCCTCCTGCTGCCCGCCTGCCGCACCCTGACCGGAGGGGGCGGGACCGACGCGGCCTTCGAGGCGTTCCTCGCGGCCTGCTTCGAGGAGGAGGTCGCACGCGTGCCCGAGCGAGCGACCTCGCTCGGACGACCCGAAGGGCGTGACCGCTGGAGCTCGCCGAGTGCCGAGGAAGCGCGGGCCACGGTGGCGATGCAGCAGCGGTTCCTCGCGAAGCTGGGACGGTTCGACCCAGCCGAGCTCTCCGAGGAGAACCAGCTCAACCACCGACTGTTCGCCTACGAGCTAGAGCGCGCGATCGAACAGCACCGCTGGCGGCGCCACGCCTACCCGGTCACCCAGATGAGGGGGCTGCACACCGGCGTACCGTCGCTCCTGATGAACATGCACACGGTCGAGAGCGAGCAGGACCTCGCCGACTACGTCGCGCGGCTCGAGGGCGTACGCCCGCTGTTCGACGAGCTGGGCGTGGAGATCCTCGCGCGCGAGGAGCTCGGTGTGCTGCCGCCCGCGTTCGTGTTCCCGCTGGTGCTCGGAGCGTGCCGCAACGTCGTGAGCGGGCGGCCCTTCGAGGACGGACCGGACGACAGCGCGCTGTTCGCCGACTACCGCGCGAAGCTCGAGGCCCTCGACCTCGACGACGAACGCGCGTCGGAGTGGCTCCGCCGTGGAGAGGACGCGCTGCGGGAGTCGGTCCAGCCCGCCTACGAGCACCTGATCGCGCTGTTGACGGAGCAGGCCGCGCGCGCCGACGAACGAGACGGCGCCTGGAAGCTGCCGCAGGGAGCCGAGTACTACGCCCACCGGCTGCGCCTGATGACGACCACCGGGATGGACGCGGCCACGATCCACGCGACCGGGCTCTCCGAGGTGGAGCGCATCCACCGGGAGATGCGGGCGATCCAGGAGAGCGTCGGCTTCGAGGGCTCGCTGCAGGACTTCTTCGAGCACCTGCGCACCGACGAGCGCTACTACTACGCGAACGACGACGCAGGCCGCGCGCGCTACCTGTCCGAGGCCGCGGCGATCGTCGACGCGATGAAGGCGCGGCTGCCGGAGGTCTTCGGGACTCTCCCCAAGGCCGACATGATCGTGAAGGCGGTGGAGCCCTATCGCTCCGCGTCGGCGGGGAAGGCGTTCTACAGCGCCGGTGCACCGGACGGTTCGAGGCCGGGCATCTACTACGCGAACCTGCACGACATGGCGGACATGCCGATCTACCAGATGGAGGCGCTCGCGTTCCACGAGGGGATCCCGGGGCACCACATGCAGAACTCGATCGCGCGCGAGCTCGAGGGGCTGCCGAGCTTCCGCAAGTTCGGCGGCTACACGGCCTACGGGGAGGGCTGGGCGCTGTACACCGAGTACTTCCCGAAGGAGATGGGGTTCTACGAGGATCCGTACTCGGACTTCGGGCGGCTGGCGATGGAGCTCTGGCGCGCGTGTCGTCTCGTGGTCGACACGGGGCTGCACGAGCTGCGCTGGACGCGTCAGGAGGCGATCGACTACCTCCTCGAGAACACCCCGAACCCCGAGGGCGACTGCCGCAAGGCGATCGAGCGCTACATCGTGATGCCGGGCCAGGCGACCGCCTACAAGGTCGGCATGCTCGAGATCCTCGCGCTGCGCGAGCGCGCGAAGCGAGCGCTCGGAGAGCGCTTCGACCTGCGCGGCTTCCACGACACGCTCCTGACGAACGGGCCCGTGCCGCTCGAGGTGCTCGGCGAGCTCGTCGACGCCTGGATCGCCGAGCAAGAGACCTGAGCTCGTCCTCCTACTGGGCGGTGAGCTGCAGCCCCGCGCTCATCGCCCACCCGCGCGTGGCGCCCGGGTCCGCCACGGCCACCTGAGCGAAGAAGGGGACGCCCGACAGGCTCGCGTCGTTCGGCAGGTCGAGCGCCACCTGCGCGAACCCGTCGAGATCCGTGACCGCGACGCGCGTCGCGAAGAAAGGGGGAGCCACCAAGAGGGTTCCGCCGAGCACGGGGATCGTCGCTGCGGCCTCGCCGAAGACGGTCACGGTCGTCGCCTGGAGGAGAGCGCGGGAGACGGTGAACGGCAGCGGCGCCCCGAGGGCCGGGCACGAGGCGGCCCCCAGGAGCGGGACGGCTCCGTTCGTCCCCGGCGTACCGACGCCGTAGGAGTCCACGGTCCCGCCGCAGGCCGGCCCCTGGAAGTCGATGTCGGAGAAGGACTCGGCCGAGCTGACGCCCGTCTGGTTGCCGCCGAGCGGCACGTCGACCGGGAGGTTGATGCCGCTCCCCGTCTGTCCCGCCGCGTAGGTCTTCAGCTCGTTCTGCACGTCGTCGTGCAGGACGACCAGCCCCAGGGGGTCGCAGTAGACCCCGCCGTCGACGTCGCCCAGGCTCGAGGAGGCGGCGACGGAAGCGGCGAGCGTCACGGGATCGAGCACGAAGATGTCGTTCGTGAAGAACTGGTTCTTGTCCGCCCAGCACAGGAGGACGTCGCCGCTCGGCAGGGGGTCGAACCCGATCGGCGAGAAGGAGGTCACGCTCAGCGGCACGCACAGGGGAGGCGCGGTCAGCTGCGTCCCCGCCCCGTCCAGGGTCATCCGCACGAGCCCCGCCTGACGGAACGCCGAACACGGGACGTTCGTGTTCGTCGCCACCGAGACGCCGACCAGGGAGTTGGTGCCGGCGTCGTAGTACAGGTGCTCGAGCGCGAGGTCGATCGGGTTGCCCTGGTCGTCCAGCACGGGCGTCATCTGGTTGTCGGCGCCGAGCAGGTGCAGGACGCCCGCGCGCCGCAGGTAGACGCGGCCGTCACCGACCGGCGTCAGGGCGGTGAGCTGGGTCTCCCGGAAGCCGAGGTTCGTGATCGAGCCGTCGGAGCGGACCAGGTAGAGCCGCGGCACGAACGTCCCGCGCGGCACGTAGGCGGTGTAGCAGAGCAGTCCGTCGCGGTAGCTGTCGTAGGCGATCCAGCCGGCTCGGCTGTAGCCACCGGAGAGCTGGTCCACGAAGACCTCGCCATCGCCCGTGAGCGGGTCGATCCGGAACAGCGTGTCGTCCAGTCCCGGCACGTCGTCGACGCGGACCAGGAGCTCCCCGTCGACGAAGGGCCCGGTCTGAGCGGCGGTCGAAGGGGCGAGGGAGGCGAGGGCGAGCGGCAGGAGGAGCGCGAGGGGGTGCTGCATGGGCGATCTACGGTCGGGGACGACGCGGACCGCCTCCCACCGCGCGAGCGCCGCGCGACCCGACAGGAAATCGCCCGGATCTCCTAGAAGCGCACGAGCTGGCCCTCGATCACTACCGTGCGCATGCGCACCAGGGTCAGGGAGAGGTGCGTGGCCAGCCACTGGTGGATGTTCGAGGTCTGGCGGACCCGGAACCCCGCCACGGCGTCGTAGCCCTCGGCGCGCTCCGCGAGCAGGGCCGCGACGTCTGGCTGCTCGTGTCCGAACAGGCCGTGGATCCAGAGGACGTTCTTGGCCTCGATCTCGAAGGGCTCGACGGTCGCGGCCGTCGCCTCCGCCGGCTTCGCGCTGACGGGCATCGAGAGCCCGGAGAGGTCGTAGTCGAGCGAGACACAGCTGGCCGCGAGAACGAGGAGGAGCGGGGCCGTGCGGGCGAGGAGCTGCTTCATGACCGCATGCTAGCAGGAGGGTCCTCGATCGGCGTCGCGAGAGCCCTCCAGGACGCCAGGTCGGCACAAGCGCCTGGTCCTGTTCGCCGCCGGCTTCGGGGCGCGTAAGCTGTCGCGCCCGCCGCCCCCTCGTCGGAACCGACCGCATGAAGATCCTGCCGCTGCTCCCCTTGCTCGTCCTCCTGGCCTGCGTCCTCCGGCCCGAGCGGTCCCTTCCCCAGGCCGCCGAGCTTCCGCCCCCGGACTCCGACGACCCCTGGTTCCAGTCGGGGCAGGAGGCGATCCGCGCCGCGCTCTCGCAGCAGCCGATCACGAGCCCGGCGCGCAACGTGATCCTCTTCGTGGGCGACGGGCACGGCGTCACCTCGGTGACCCTCTCACGGATCTTCGAGGGGCAACGGCACGGGCAGCCCGGAGAGGAGTGGGTGACCTCCTACGAGGCGTTCCCCTACCTCGCGCTCTCCAAGACCTACAACACCAACCAGCAGGTCTCGGACAGCGCCGGCACCGCCACCGCGATGCTGTGCGGCGTGAAGACCAAGGGAGGCGTGATCGGCGTCGGCCAGGACGTCGTGCGCGGGGACTGGTCGACGGCCGAGGCGAACCGCGTCCCGAGCTTTCTCGAGCTCGCGGAGGACGCGGGCAAGAGCACCGGCGTCGTGACGACCGCACGACTCACGCACGCCACGCCGGCCTGCGCCTACGCCCACAGCCCGGACCGCAACTGGGAGTGCGACGCGCTGATCCCCGCGTCCGAACGCGCGAAGGGGGCCCGCGACATCGCGCTGCAGCTGATCGAGTTCTCCCACGGCGACGGTCTCGAGGTCGCTCTCGGTGGGGGACGACGCAACTTCCTCCCGCAGGAGGCGACTGATCCCGAGACCGGGCGCTCCGGAGCGCGCTCCGACGGGAGGGACCTCGCCGCCGAATGGCTCGATCGCTTCGACCGCTCGGCCTACGTCTGGGACCGCGCGGGCTTCGACGCGATCGACGTGGAGGAGACGGACCACCTCCTCGGTCTCTTCGAGCCGAGCCACATGCGCTACGAGGCGGACCGCGCGGGGGACGTCGGAGGCGAACCGTCCCTGGCCGAGATGACGGCGAAGGCGATCGACCTCCTGGAGCGCGACGAGGACGGGTACTTCCTGCTGGTCGAGGCCGGTCGCATCGATCACGCGCACCACGGGGGCAACGCCTACCGCGCGCTGACGGACGCGGTGGCCTTCGCCGAGGCGATCCAGACCGCGGTCGACCGCACGGAGGAGCAGGAGACGCTGATCGTCGTGACCGCCGACCACAGCCACGTGATCTCCATGGCCGGCTACCCGTACCGCGGCAACCCGATCCTGGGCCTCTCCGTGCCGCCGACGCCGGACGGCACGCGCGCGGCGGACGAGCCCGTGCGCGCGAACGACGGCAAGCCCTACACGACCGTGGGCTACTGGAACGGACCGGGGGCCGTCCGCGGGGAGCGTCCGGATCCCTCCGAGAGCGACCCGACGGCCGTCGACTACCGTCAGCAGGCCCTCGTCCCCCTCAGCATCGAGACCCACGCGGGGGAGGACGTCGCGATCTACGGGCGCGGCCCCTGGGCGCACCTCCTGCAGAACACCGTCGAACAGCACGTGATCTTCCACGTGATGGACTTCGCGAGCGGCGTCCGCGCGGCGACGCGCTGAGGCGAAGGGGGCGCCGGGTTCAGCTCTCGTCCCGTCCCGACAGGGAAGGACCGAGCTGACCGGACTGCACGAAGAACTTCTCGAGGACCGCGAGAGCGACGTGCTCCTCGATGCGCTCGTCCGTGAAGCGCGCCACGTGTGCGTGCGCGTTCTCGAGGATCGCCTGCGCCTCCTCCGGATGGGAGTCGTAGTGGTCGAGCTTCTCCTCCAGGTCGGCGTAGTCGTCGCGCAGTTCGACGTAGTGGCGACCTCCGACGAGCTGGCCCTCGAGGAACCAGGTCTCGAACTTCGGAGCCGGCATCACGCACAGGGAGTTCGAGGACATCACCCACTTCAGGTTCGAAGCGACGTCGTTGCCCTCGAGCGAGAGCACGTAGCGGTGCTCGAGCTGCTCCCGAATGCTGGCGTAGGGCTTCTCCCAGTGCGGGTCGGGCGTTTCGCGCGAGACGACGCCGAGGTCGCAGCGCTCGTGGTCGAACCAGCGCTCGAAGAACCGTCGGCGGTGCTCGCGACGCGCGTTGCCGCGCCAGATCACCGTGGGGCGCTTCGACGCGAAGGTCCGGCGGTCGCGCACGAAGTTGAAGTGACGCACGCGATTCAGCTTGAACAGGATCGAGTTCCGGTTGTCGCCGGCGATCGGCCGCGCCTTCACGAAGCTCGGCGTGTCCGGGACGAAGGTCTTGTCGCCGAAGCGGTAGCTGATCCGCAGGTGGGGCGGGAACCGTCGCAGGTAGCGCAGCATGTCGAGGCAGTATTTGCGCTTCTTCTTGAACTCCCGGTACGCGGGTCGGCTCGCCGTGGGCGGGAGGTCGAAGGGGGTCTCGACCCGGTTGCAGTAGGCCGTCCTGGACCGGACCTCCTCGCGCTCCGCTGCACTCAGCCGGTTCGGGTCCGGAAGGCCGCGTGCACGCACCAGGGGGCCGGGCACCGCGAGGCGCAGGAGATTCGCCACGTAGTAGCGCGCGACCGAGTTCTGGTCCGGGTCCCG
>CAZDYS010000234.1:0-6529 GCA_964509445.1 uncultured Planctomycetaceae bacterium | reverse complement strand
ACCCGCGATCGGGCTGCCGGAGTAGATCACCTCGCGGGCGCCGGTTCCGCCGCACCAGGACGAGCCGGCGATCGACGCGGCGACGACGCCCGCCGAGGGAGGCTCGCGCCCCCTGGGCTGGGTCGCGGGCGAGCCGATCACCCCCGAGGAGCTCGTGCTCGAGTGGCACGACTACAGCTCCCAGGACCTGTTCCTGGTGCTGGAGAAGCTCGTCACGATGCGGCTCGCGCTGGCCGAGGCGCAGCGCTTCGGCCTGCGGCTCGAGCCGGAGCTCGTGGAGCAGACCTTCGCGGCCGAGCGCGAGCGCGTGGAGGCGGAGTTCCTCGCCGCGAACCCGGGCCGGGACTTCGAGGACCACATCCGCGTCGACCTGGGCATCCAGCCCGACTCCTACTACGGCCGCCTGCGCGTCGCGACGATCCGCCAGATGATCGCCGAGGCGGTCGTGCGGACCTGGACCTTCGAGAACGAGTGGGCGCGCGTGCGCATCGTGGCCGTCCAGACGCCCGAGGAGATGCAGGCGATCCAGACGGAGCTCGCGGGCGGCGCGGACTTCGGCACCCTGGCGGCCCAGCGCAGCATCCACGCCAGCGGGCGCGAGAACGGGCTGATCCCGTTCCTCGTGCGCCAGGAGGCGTCCCTGCTCTCCGTGGCGGCCTTCGCGGCCGGCGCGGGGGAGACGACCGGTCCCTTCGAGATCGGCGGAGCCCAGGTCCTGATGCGGGTGGAGGAGCTCCACCAGGCCAAGACCGGCGGCTGGCCGGTCCTGGGGGAGCTCGCGCGCCGCAGCCTGGTCGAGCACCCGATCAACGACACGGAGTTCCTGAACTGGAAGCTCACGATGGAGCAGCGGTACCCGATCGACGTCACGCCGTTGAAGGAGCTGCTCGGGGTCGACGGCTGAGCTCCTCCCGCTTGATCTCGCGCGGCTGGTGCGGGATCCTGCCCGGATGAGCCGAGCACCCTCCGAATCCGACACCCTCGAAATGGCCGCTGACGACCCGACCGTCGAGGAGGACGCCGCCGGCGCGCCGGAGGAGGCCGAGGAGGCCCTCGCGACGCCCGCGGACGAGCCTTCCGGAGAGGACGGCCCGCAGGAAGCGGAGGCCACGGACGCGGCCGCGTCGACCGCCGAGGCGACTGCTCCGGAGGAGACCGAGGAGGAGGGGGGCGTGGAGCTCGGCCCCGGGGAGGAGCTCTCGGACGACGAGCTCCGCCGCGAGGCCGCCGTGCTCCTGTTCGCGTCTCCCGACCCCCTGGGTCCCGGTCGCCTGCGCGCCCTCCTGCGGAAGCCGGACCCCAAGCGCGTCAAGCGGCTCCTGGAGCAGCTGGTCGCCGAGTTCGACGCCTCGGACCTCCCGGTCGTCCTGCGGAAGATCGCGGGCGGCTGGCGGCTCCTGACGGACCCGGAGATGGGGCACGTGCTCGAGCGCTTCCAGAAGGACCTGGGCCCCGAGCGGATCTCCGCCGCCGCGCTCGAGACCCTCGCGATCATCGCCTACCGCCAGCCGGTCACGAAGGCCGAGGTGGAGGCCATCCGGGGGGTCCAGGCCGGCGCGATCCTGCGGACCCTGGTGGACCGCCGCCTGGCCCGGGTCACGGGCCGCGCGAACCTGCCCGGATCGCCCCTGCAGTACGGGACCACCAAGGAGTTCCTCGAGCGCTTCGGCCTGGCCACCCTGAAGGATCTGCCCCGGGACGGCGAGCTGACCGAGAGCTGAGCGCCCCGAGCCGGCCGCTCGCCTTGCGCCCGGTTCGGCCCTGCCCGTACACTCTCCCGCCCGATTTTGCCGCGTGGTGGGCTTCTCGTGCCCGCTCGGGCCGGCCTTCGACGCCGCGCGGCTCCTCCCGGAAGACCCCGATGTCGAGCAAGTCGCGCAAGAACTCCCCCGCGCCCGGAACCCGCGCCCGTCGCCCCGCCGAAGACGCTTTCGCGGCGCCCGAGAAGGACGAACACGACGAGCTCGACGAGCTGCTGCACGCTCCCAAGGAGACCAGCAAGCTCAAGTTCGCCCTGATGATCGCGCTGGTGATCTTCCTCCTGATCATCTTCATCGTGCCGAGCGCGTTCATGGGCCTCGGTCAGAGCGCGAAGCGCGACGACCCGGCGGCCTTCTCCTGGGAACGCCCGGGCGTCGGAGAGGAGACGGTCTACGCGTCGGAGGTGGGGAGCTTCCACTTCGCGCTCGACGAGGCGCGCCAGCTCGATCCCTTCCTGCCCTTCACGATGGCCTTCGAGGAGCAGGGTCGCGTTTCCATCCGGGACGCGGCGCGCATCCTGGTGCTCGCGCGCCTCGCCGAGGACGCCGGCATCCGCGTGCCCACGGAGGACCTCGGCACCTACCTGAACGAGCGCATCATCAAGACGTTCCTCCAGGGGGACGCCGACCAGTACCGCGCGATCAAGCGCGGCATGCGCACCGAGTTCGAGGAGACCGTGCGCACCTGCCTCGCGGTGCAGCGCTTCCTGCAGATGGTCGGCTACGCCGGCTCCATCGCGCACCCGGCCGCGGTCGAGGAGAAGTGGGCCGACCAGCACGAGGCCGTCGAGCTCCAGTACCTGAAGGTCGCCGCCTCGGAGTTCGAGGACGCCGCGCGTTCGGAGCTCCCGGACGACGCCGGGCTCGAGGCCTGGCTGCTGGAGAAGCCCGAGAACGAACAGCGCGTCTACTTCACCGACGAGCGCCGCACCGTCGAGGCCTACGTGTACCGCGATCCGGACACGACGCCCGCGGCGGGCCTCCTCACGGCCTACCCCGGGCCGGAGGACGTGGTCGCGGAGGACCAGGCGCGCGAGTACTACGACCGCGTGCACTTCCGCCGCTTCCTCAAGCCCTCCGAGGCGGTCACGACGGACGTGCCGTTCCCGGTGCGCGACTCGATCCCCTTCGAGGAGGTCCAGGAGACGTGCCTCGTCGAGGCGCCGATCTACGACGCGATGCAGGCCTGGCTCAGCGACGCGCGCTCCCGCATGGGCGCCGGGGAGGAGGTCGACCTCGCGGCCGAGGCGACCGCCCACGGCCTGGAGGTCGTGCGCGTCGAGGACGTCACCCGCGCGGGCCTGGAGGACCACCCGGTCCTGGGCAAGTCGGACATGATCAACGCGCTCTTCGCGACCTCGGCCGACGACCTGTCGTTCCTGCCCGCCTGGACCGAGGGCATCGCCGGCTTCGGCAAGACGCTCTCGCGCGTGCAGCCCTCGCTGCCGGCGTTCGCGGAGATCCGCGACGAGGTCGCCGAGGACTGGGTCACGCCGCGCGCCGAGGAGCTCGCCACGGAGCACATGGACGGGCTGTGGGAGCAGTTCTCCACCTTCGAGCCCGAGGACGCCTTCCCCGGCGCGCAGACCGTGCGCCGCAGCGCGACCGCCGAGGAGTTCCTCGCGCTCGCGACCGAGTCCGGCCTCGAGGTCTTCACGCGGGACTTCGTCGATCGCGGCGGGAGCCCCGACGACGACCCGAACTACGACAACCCGGACAACACGTTCCTCTGGGGCCGTCGCGACTTCGCGGTCATGGAGCTCGACGAAGTCGCCGAGCCGGCGGTCGGCAACGGCGACACGCTGTACCTGGTGCGCCTCTCCGGTCGCCAGCCGGTCTCGATCGACCGCATGAAGCCGTCGGAGTACCAGAACTTCCGGCGCGCCGCGCGCTCCGACGTGGCGAACTCGATGGTCCGGGAGCTGAACCTGGACTACCTCCAGACGCACTACGGGATGGTCGAGCTCGCCGAGGGCATCCTCAGCGAAGCCGAGGAGCTGGAGGAGGAGGCCGCCGCCGAAGAGGCGGAAGGCTCCGAGAGCTGAACGACTCGCTCCCGGGTCACCCCCGGGAGCGTCGCCTGGAACCTCCGGGGCCCGGGGCGCCCCTCAGCGGGGCTCGTCGCCGCCGGGCTTGCGTGCGATCGCGCAGATCGAGTGCCCGACCGGCCAGTCGAAGCGCCGCGAGAACGGCAGCTCGGCCGCGAAGACCCCGTGCAAGAGGCCGTGCACGAAGTTCGGGATCGGCCAGGACAGGTTGGTGTGGTCCGGGTCGAGCTTCTTCGGGAACAGGGTCTCGATGCACTTGATCCCGAGGACCGCGGGCAGGATCAGCGGGAACAGGAACACGTTCGAGTGCGTGTTCCGCTCCACGCTCAGGCCGGCCTGCTCCATCACCGCGCGCATCATCGGGCGCGTGTAGCGGCGGTGGTGCTGCGCGATGCGGTCGTTGTTCGCGTAGAGGAACTGGTAGGCGGGGACGGTGGCGAGGGCCAGACCGCCGGGACGGAGGATCCGGGCGACCTCGCGCATGACCTGGTGGTCGTCCTCGATGTGCTCGATCGCGTCGAACATGCACACGAGGTCGAAGGAGCCGTCCTCGTAGGGCAGGGCGTAGCCGCTGGAGACGACGCCGCCGGGGAACCCGCGCTCCTCGCAGCGCGCGAGGCCCTCGACGCTGATGTCGGACGGGAGCACGCGGTCGCCGAGGTCCGCGAGTCCGTGCAGGAACCCGCCCATGCCGCAGCCCAGGTCGAGGATGCGCTTGGGGCGGTCGTCGCCCAGGTGCTTCTCGAGGATGCCGAAGTAGACCGTGCGGCGTCCCCGGAACCACCAGTGGGTGCGCTCGAGCTCCTCGAACTGACGGTAAGCGGTCTCTTCCATGGTCCTTGCGGCGACGAGCGGCTCAGGCCGGCCGCGCCACGACGATCATCTCGTCGAACAGGTTCACGTAGACCGACGCCCGCTTCAACAGGTTGAGCGGGGAGAGCAGGGTCGACAGGACCGGGTGCAGGCGTCCCGCACGCTCCGCGATGAACCCCATCGACACGTACTTCCCGCCGAGCCAGGGCTTGTTCTCGAGGATCTCGAAGCCGCCCTCGCGGAACAGCCGGTCGATCGTGCGCGGGTTGAAGTGGTAGATGTGCTCCGCGTGCTTGTAGTGCTGCCAGTTCTTGCCGAGCACCTTGGCCGCGCGGCTGTCGACGTTCTGCGTCTCGACCAGGAAGCGGCCGCCCGGCTTGAGCAGGCGCTTCACCTCGTGCAGGGCGGCGACCGTGTCCGGGATGTGCTCGATCACGTCCCACATCGTGACGAGGTCGAAGGAGCCCGGCTCCAGGTCGACCTGGCCGAGCAGGCCGGCCAGCACGTTCTCCTTGCCGATCAGCTCCTCGGCGTGGGGGCGGATCGCGTCCGACGGCTCCAGCCCGGTGACGTCCCAGCCCTCCTCCTGCATCACGCGCAGGAAGAAGCCCGCCGCGCAGCCGACGTCGAGCACGCGCCCGGGGGAGGCGAAGTGACGTCGGATGACCGAGCGCCGCCGGCGGTAGGTCTTCAGGTACAGCGGCTGGTCCGCGGAGTAGTCCGTGTAGCCGCGGTCCTTGGCGGCGTTCGAGCGCCAGTAGCCCTCGTTGTAGACCTCGTCGATCAGGGCCGCGTCGGTCAGCCGCGGGGTGACGTAGGTCAGGCCGCAGTCCTTGCAGGTCACGACCGAGAACGGGCCGTCCTGGAACTTCAGCTCGTACTCCGCGCTCCCGCAGAGGCCACAGTCGACGGGCTGGAGGGCTTCGGTCGCAGTGCGAGGCGAGAGCCCCGGAATGCTCGTCACCCGAAGTACTCCTGGCCGGCCGCCACTTCGTCCGCCTTCGCGTCGCGGCCCTTGAGGATCGTCTTCGCGATGCGGCGTCCCATCGCGATCGAGTGATCCATGTTGTTGTAGCGGTAGAGACCCTGGCGGCCGGTCGTGTGCATGTTGCGCACGCCCTTGGCGGCCTTCTTGAGGGTGTCCAGGTTCTCCTTGTACGTCAGGTCGTAGATCGGATACGCGTAGCGGACGCGCGCGATGTCGATGCCGCGTGCGGTCCCCGGATCGACCAGGCCGACGGTCTCGAGGTCGCGGATGGCGATCTCCGTGCCGCGCTCCAGATCGAGGTTCCAGATGTCGTCGCCCATCCGGCAGGTCATCTCGCAGCAGACCACGGTCTTGTCCCCCGGACCCGCGTCGTCGCTGAAGTTCTTGAACTCCGAGATGCGGTGGATCGTGAGGTGCTCCTCGGGCAGGTAGACCCAGTGGTCGGGCGAGACGGACGCCTTGTCGACCTCGAGGTAGATGAACACGATGGACGAGTACTCGAGCGCGGCGATCGACTCGCGCACCGAGTCGTCGATGCCGGGCTCGAGGGACTCGAGCACGCGCGGCAGGGGAGCGGTGTTCACGATCTGGTCGCAGTCGAAGGCGACCTCGCTGCCCTGGAAGTCCCCGATCACGCGCGTGGCGTTCCCGTTCTCGTCGACCTCGATGCGCTTGAAGGGCGTCTCGAGGTGGATCTCCATGCCCATCTCCTCGAGCTTCTCGGCGTACTTGCGGCCGATCTGCCCGATGCCGCCGTGGGCGGGATACCAGAACTCGGAGACCAGGCTGCGCACCTCGCCGTCCTTCGGCGGCATGAGCGTCTTCTTGACGGTGTCCCAGAGGTTCGCCTGGCTGATCCGCTGACTGGCCCAGTCGGCGCTGATCTCCGTGCAGGGCATCTTCCAGGCCTTCTTGGTGTA
>CAZDYS010000233.1:0-6534 GCA_964509445.1 uncultured Planctomycetaceae bacterium | reverse complement strand
CGAAGTAGCGGTAGCCGAGGGAGACGTCGTAGTCGGTGCCGAGCTTGTAGCGCAGGCCGAGCTGGAACTGCGTCGCGATGCCGTCCTCGTCCACCTGGTCGAATGCGCCGGCGTTGAAGGAGTCGAAGGTGATGTCGCTGGCGAAGCCGATGCCGGCTCCGGCGTAGAGGGAGACGTCGCTGGTCAGGCGGACGTCGGCCTCGAGGTTCAGCATCCAGGCCGTGGCCTGCGCCGCCTGCTCCTCGATGCCGCCCAGGGTCTCGAGATCCCCCTCGTCGAGCTTGAAGTAGGAGTAGAAGAGCTCTCCCTCGACCGCCCAGGTGACCGCGCCGGTGTGCCCGAGCGTGCGGCCCACGGACAGCGCGCCCAAGACACCGGCGTCGAAGCCGACTTCCCCCGCGCCCGGGGGCGTCACCGCGTCGGCGCTGACCGTGCCGATCGCGAGGTCGAGGTACCAGGGGGACTCTCCGTCGTCGTGCGCCGCCGTGACGGACGCGAGGAGGGAGAGGGCCAGGAAGGCGTGGAAGGGCTTCCGCATGGATGGATCTCGGAAGGAGGTGCAGGGGAGGGCGGAGGGTGCGCCGTGCAACCCAGGCCTCGGAATAGGGCCGGCGCGGGGCCAGCGGCGGGAGATTGTAGGGAAGGTCCGGTGAGGGGCAACCTTGGAGAAGGGGTCCCCCGGCCGCGTCCGAGGGCTCTATCCAGGTCGCCTCCCCCGGGGACCGAGGGACCGCGGGGTTTTCCGCGCAGTTCCTGGCGCGAGGGGGGGCTGGCGCTATGCTCTTGGGCCGCTTTCGCCCGCCGCGCCCGGCTTCCCCGGACGCCCCGGGCCTCCGCGCCCCATCTGATCCCATGAAGCTCCGGATCCGAAAGAGCAGCACCAAACGCGCCAAGAAGAACGGCTACCGCACGCGCCAGAAGTCCGTTGGAGGCCGCAAGGTCAACAAGCGGCAGCGCAAGCGTCACGGCGCGTTCTGAGCGGCCTCCGCCCCTCGAGGGCGTGGACGACCCCGGGACCACACCCCGCGTGTACCCTGAGTCCGTGAGCGCACCCGCACCGTTCTTGCCGCGCACGCGCGCCGAGATGTCGGCGCTCGGCTGGGACCAGCTGGACATCCTCCTGGTGACCGGGGACGCCTACGTGGACCACCCGTCCTTCGGCATCGCCGCGATCGGGCGGCTGCTGGAGGCGAAGGGCTACCGCGTGGGCATCCTCGACGTGCCCGAGGACGACGGCTGGAGTCGGCTGCCGGCGCCGCGTCTCTACGTGGGCGTCTCCGCCGGGACCATCGACTCGATGGTCACGAACTTCACGGCCGCCAAGAAGCGCCGTCGCGTCGACGTCTACCGCCCCGGCGGAGAGGTCGGACGGCCGAACCGCGCGACGATCGCCTACACCGCCGCCGCCCGGCACCACTATCCCGGCGTGCCGGTCGTGATCGGCGGCCTCGAGGCCGGACCGCGTCGCCTGGCCTACTACGACTACTGGCAGGAGGCCATGCGCCGCTCGATCCTGGTCGACGCCAAGGCGGACCTGTTGGTCTGGGGCATGGGGGAGCGACAGGCCGTCGCCTGCGCCGAGCGCCTGGAGGCCGGGGATCCCCTGACCGGCATGGCGGGCACCTGCGAACTGGTGAAGGAAGAGGACCTGCCCGAGGACGCGCGCGTGGTGCCTGCCTTCGAAGAGCTCCAGGCGGACCCGGACCTCCTGATCGACCTGTTCCAGGCGGTGCGCGAGGAGAACCACCCCGGCGCGCGGCCGCTCGCGCAGCGGCACGGGAAGCGCTGGGTCGTGCAGCACGGTCCGCTCCTGCCCTCCACGCAGGAGGAGGTCGACGGCTACTACGACCTGCCGTTCCGCCGCGAGTGGCACCCGGACCACGACGCCGCCGGTGGCGTGCCCGCGCTCGAGCCCGTGCGCTGGAGCATCAACACGCACCGCGGCTGCATGGCCGACTGCTCGTTCTGCTCGATCACCTTCCACCAGGGCAGGACGATCCAGGGGCGTAGCGAGACGTCGATCCTGAAGGAGGCGGCGAACCTCTCGGCGCACCACGACTTCCGCGGCACGATCACGGACGTCGGCGGCCCGACGGCGAACATGTACGGGCTCGGCTGCAAGCTGCTGGAGAAGGGCGACCCGTGCCTCGGTCGCGACTGCCTCACGCCGGACCCCTGCCCGGCCCTGCGGATCGACAAGGAGTCCGAGGGCTACCGCCGCCTGCTCGCGCTGGTGCGCCAGACGCCCGGCGTGAAGCACACCCACGTGAGCTCCGGCATCCGCTACGACATGCTCCGGGACAAGCAGGGCAAGCTCCTGCCGCTGCACCACGACCTGGTCGCGCACCACGTCCCGGGTCGCATGAAGCTCGCGCCGGAGCACGCCGCGCCGGACACGCTGCGCGTGATGAACAAGCCGACCTTCGACGTCTACGAGGAGTACGAGGCGGACTACAAGGAGGAGTGCGCCGAGCTGGGCCGCGACCAGCACCTGGTGAACTACTTCATCGTCGGGCACCCGGGCACCACGCTCGACGACGCCGTGCTCCTGTTCGAGAAGCTCCTCGAGCGCAACTACTCGCCGGAGCAGGTGCAGGAGTTCCTCCCGCTGCCGATGACCCGCGCGGCCGTGCAGTACGTGACGGGCAAGGACCCGATCACGGGCGAGGAGCTCTACGTCCCGCGCGGCGGGCGCGAGCGACGGATGCAGAAGGCGCTGGTGCGCTGGAAGGCGCCGGAGTCGAGGCCGCTGGTGGAGGAGGCGCTGCGCGAGGCCGGCCGCGAGGACCTCTTGCAGCGGTTCCGCTCGCTCGCCGGGCGCGCGCGGCCGAGCGGCAAGGGCAAGCGCTCCGGGAAGGGGCGCTCCTCGAACCTCGAGCTCGACACCTGTGGCTGAGGCGCCGCGCCGGCGTCCCCCGCGGCTCGTCGCTGCCGTGCTGGGCGGCACGCTCGTCCTCTCCCTGGTCCTCGTCGAGATCGCGTTCCGCGTGGCCGGGCCCGCCCTGACGGGAACGAGCCGCGAAGAGGTCGCCTCCCTGCGCGCATTCCTCGACGAGGAGCGTCTGCCGCTCTACGAAGAGCGTCCGCACACGATCTACGTGCGCAACTCCGCCCGCGAGGGGACGAACGTGCTCGGGTTCCGCGGCGGAGAGTGGTCCCTCGTCAAGGAGCCCGGGACGCTGCGGGTCGCGCTCCTGGGAGGATCCACGACCGAGAGCACGGACCCGGCGCGCCTCGCGCAGCTCGTGACCGAGCGCACGGGGGCGCCCTGCGAGGTGTTCAACGCGGGCATCTCGGGCTGGACCAGCGCGGAGTCCATGCTGAACTGGTTCCTGGTGCTCCAGGACTACCGACCCGACGTCGTCGTCCTGCACCACGCGATCAACGACGTGCCGCCGCGGTTCCGCCGCGGGCACCGAGCCGACTACTCGCACTTCCGTCGTCCCTGGCGCGAACCGCCGCTCGGCGGAGTCGAGCGCTTCCTCGCCCGCTGGAGCGACGCGGCCGCGTTCCTGGTGCACCGCAAGGGCCCGTTCACGGTCCAGCAGCTGACCAGCCATCCGATCCAGGACCCGCTGGACGCGACGGACGACCTCCTGCCGTTCCCGGAGGGGGCCGCGACCTTCCGCCGCAACCTCGAGACGATCGGACGGGACGCCGCACGCCTCGACGCGCGGGTCGTCCTCATGACCATGGCCATTCGCCCGGGGGACGAGACGGACTACGAAGCGCTGATGCGGCGCGGCCTGACGGAGCACAACGACCTGACCCGCGCGCTCGCCGCGGAGCGGGGCTGGCAGCTGTTCGACTGGGCGCAGCGCTGGGCCGACGCGCCGGACTCCGCCGCGCGTTTCGTCGACCTCGTCCACCTGGACGAAGCCGGGCGCGAGAGCCGCACGCAGGCGCTCGCCGACGCGCTGGCGGCGGAGTAGTCCGCGCCGCGCGCGCGGACCGAGCTCAGGACCGCGGGACGGGGCGGAACGGGCGCGCCAGCGTCAGGTCCTGGCCGCGGTAGGAGGGGCCCGAGCGGCCTGCGCCGTAGAGGTTCCTCGGCGTGCCGGTCAGCCGGAAGTAGCGCAGGCGGAAGAACACCTGGCCGTCCTCGACCAGGAAGGGGACGTCGTGGGCGCGCACCTCGAGCACCGCGGGGGTCCCACCGCCGCCGCCCTCCTCCCAGCCGAAGCCCGGATCGAAGAAGCCCGCGTAGTTGTTCCGCAGCTCGCCGATGCCGACGTCGATGGGGAGCATCTCGGCCGCCAGGTGGGGCGGGACCGCGACGCGCTCGGCGCTCGCGAAGACGTAGAAGCTCTCCGGTTCGAGCACGCAGCGTCCGTCGCGCGCGTGCACCGGTTCCCAGAAGTCGCTCGCGACGTGGGCGCCGTGCTCCGCGAAGCGCACGACCTCCGTGTTCCGGGCCGCGCGCCAGCCACAGGGCGTGCGGCTCTCGAGCCCGATGCGCAGCGCTAGCGCGCCCTCGTCGTCGAAGGTGAGCTCCTCCTCGGCAAGCGCGCGTCCCTCGGCGTCGAACGCCAGGGGGGTCGAGGCGTGGGTCGCGACCAGCTCGTCCCGGCGCAGCGAGGCGGAGCCGCGCTGCAGCCGCAGCTGCGCGAGCCGATCTCCGCGCCGCAGCCGGATCGGGAAGGACAGCGGCGCGATCTCGATCCACAGCTTGCCGTGGTAGCCGAGCGGGGTCTCGTCGAAGCGCGGGTGCCCGGGGACGAGCACGCGCGTGAACAGGTCGCAGCGCCCCGTGGAGCTGCGCGGATTGAAGCGCCCGAACACGTCGTCTTCGAGGAAGAGCTCCTCCTCGAGCGGGACGAGGTAGACCAGCCCGCGCTCGAGCACGGCGCCGTCGCCCTCCAGCGAGACCGCGGAGGTCGCGAGCTCCTCGAGCCGCTCGTCCACGGGGACGCGCTCCGGGAGGAAGCCCGCGCGCACGCGGTAGGCGGTGGGGCCGAGGCGCAGGTCGATGCTCGCCGGCTGCACCTGGCGCTCCTCGAGCTGCGCGGCTCCGTCGACCGTGCGCACGGAGCGCCCGAACAGCGCGGTCAGCTCGTGGTCGACCAGGATCCCGTCGCTCATTCCGTCTCCTCGCCGCCGGTGTACCCCATGGCGTTCAGTTCGTCTCGCAGCCGCGCCTCGTCCTCGTCGCTGAGCGCGCCGACGGGCTGCGGCGGCGGGAACGGGTGCAGCGTGGCCTCGAAGGCGGCCTTGCGCCGCTCGAACTCCTCGAGCTTGAGCGGCTCGGCCGTGGACTCTTCGGGGTGCTCCTCGAGGTCCACCTCGATGTGCTGGTCGCCGTAGACCAGGTCCACGTACTTGTGCGGCCACTCGATGACCATCTCGTAGGACTTCGGGCTCCAGCCGTAGACCGTGCGCTCGGTCGGCAGCGCGTCCGTCAACGCCAGCCCCGGCAGACGCTCGTCCGCGAGACCGGCGGCTCCGAGGATGGTCGGCACGACGTCCGCGAGGTGGGCGGTCTCCTCGATCCGCGTCCCGCCGCGCTCGCCGCCCGGGAGCCGAACGATCAGCGGGACGTGGATGCCCTCCTGGTAGGGGCCGCCGTGGTCGCGGATGTTCGTCTGGCGCTGGCCGAGGGACTCGCCGTGGTCGGCCGTGATCACCAGCAGGGTGTCCTCCAGGAGCCCGTCCGCACGCAGCCCCTCGATCCAGTCCCGGAGCTTGCCGTCGACGTAGCGGATGCCGCCGTCGTAGAGCGCGCGCAGTCCCTCGAGCATCGACTCGGGGTAGGGCCCCTTGGTGACCCACAGCTGGCCTTCGGGGATCTGCGGCAGGCGCTCGGCCGCGTCCTCGAGGAACATCGTGTCGAAGGGCGGCGGGCTGTCGTAGATCGGGCCCGGCGCCTGGGAGTCGAGCTCGCCGGAGTGCACGTCGAACAGGTGCAGGAAGAGGAAGAACGGCTCGTCCGGATCGAACGCGTCGAGCAGCTCCGCGAGGTGGTCTCCCGCCTGCTCCGCGTCCACGTGGTTGCGCCAGACGTCGAAGCCGCGGTGGAAGCCGTGACGCTCGTGGATCCAGCCCTCGAAGTAGAGCGCCGCCGTCTGGTAGCCGGCGGTCTTCAGCCGCTCCGCCAGCATCGGCGTCTCGGAGGACAGCGCCCAGTCCCCGGTGACGACGCCGTGCTGATTGGGGTAGAGGCCGCTGAGCATCGTCATGTGCGCCACGAGGGTCCACGGGGCGGGCGTGAACGCGCGTTCGAACACCAGGGACTCCTCGGCCAGCCGGTCCAGGTAGGGGGTGGTGTCGCGCTCGTAGCCGTAGGTCCCGACGTGGTCCGCGCGGAGCGTGTCGATCGAGATCAGGACGACGTTCGGGAGCGAGGGCGCATCGGACGTCGGTGCGGGGGAGCAGGAGCCGACGAGCGCGAGGGCGAGGGGGCCGAGCGCCCGCGCGTGCGGGGGAGAGGGCGCGGTCGAGCGAGGGGCGGAGGACATGGGACGGGCGGAGTCTAGCTCGAAGGCGGTCGCGGGGAGGTCCGCGAATTGGCCAGGGACCGGCGCGCGCTGCGTGGGG
>CAZDYS010000232.1:0-6575 GCA_964509445.1 uncultured Planctomycetaceae bacterium | reverse complement strand
CCCCCCCGGAGCGCGGCACAGGGCACGAACCGGCCCTCCTCCCTTGACAACCTCCGCCCCCGCCGGGAAGCTGGCGCGCCCTCGGTCGGTGAGTGTAGCTCAGTCGGTTAGAGCACCAGATTGTGGATCTGGGGGTCGGGGGTTCGATTCCCCTCACTCACCCCAACCTTCTTGGGGCAGGAGTTCGGGAGGCCGGCGTGTCGCGGGAGGTTCTCTCCAGGGCACGCAGCCCCAGGGGCTTCCTCGCGCTCGACGCGGCGCGGACATGTCTCGCTTCCGTCGCGGTGGGGGACCGGGTCAAGGTTCCGTCGCGATCTGAGCTTTGCACCGCAGGAGGGCATCCCGCATCGCGAGGGCATCGGGGAACCGGGAATCGGGCTGCTTCTCCAGGCCGCGCAGGAGAACGTCTTCCAAGCAGGTCGGGACCTCTGGGGTCCACCGGGAGGGAGGGATCGGTATCTCCCGGAGGTGCTTCGTCCAAAGTTGTCTGGGGCTCGGGGCAGAGAAGACGGGTCGGCCCGTGACCAGGTAGTACCCCACGGCCGCGAGCGAGTAGAGGTCACTCCTGGGATCCACGCGATCTCCTTCCCAGGTCTCGGGGGCCATCGTCTCAGGAGTGCCGACCGCGTGACCGGGAGTCGTCAGGTCTTCGGAGCGTTCCTCGAGCGTCTTGACCAGCCCGAAGTCCAACAACTTCACGGTCTCGTCATGACGCCCGGCCCGGGTGAGAAGGATGTTGGCCGGCTTGACGTCGCGATGGACGAGTCCGTGTTCGTGCGCGTGGTGGAGAGCGTCGCACGACTGCACCAACACGTCGACGGCCCGCTCCGGGGAGAGAGGACCCGAGCGTTCGACGAGCGCGCGTAGGTCTTCTCCCTCCAGCAGCTCCATCGCGTAGTAGAAGACCCCCTCCGCCGTCGTGCCGTAGTCGTAGACGGAGACGATGTTCGCGTGGTTCAGGAGCGAGGTCTTCTTGACCTCCTTCTCGAAGCGCCTGAGGGTCTCGCTACCGGAGAGGCCCGGGTGCATGAACTTCACGGCCGTCGGCCTCTTCAGGAGGGTGTGCGTTGCGCGAAAGACCTCGCCCATTCCTCCTCGCCCGATGCGTTCGTGGAGTTCGTACTTGCCGATACGCTCGGCCTCCCACGTTCGCAGGCGTAACCCCAAGTTGATGTGGGAGGAGAGACAAGCGACTCCCACCGCAGTCCAGAGGCAGAGCTGTGCGAGTGCCTCGTAGGCGACTGCATGCTCATAGGCCGCGCCCCCGAGCACGCTCTCGAATCCGAGCGAACCGTCGATCCAGAGCAACGTGAGCGGCGCCGGGGCCGAGATGGCGAGGGTGCGCAGTGCGGTGCTGGGAACGAACGCGGCCCTCGTGAGGATGATGTGCGTCAGGAGTGCGACGGCGAGCACACACTCCGGACTGGTGAAGTCGTGCACGCGCCATACGTGGAACAGCAGCGAAAAGAAGAGAATCTGCGTGAGGAGCCCGTCGATCAGCGCCAGGACTCGACTCGAGACCTCCCGCAGCCGTAGCCAGATGTGGGCTCCCGTGGCAGCCAGGATGGAGCAGCTGAGGACGGCGATCGAACTGCTGGGAAACGTGATGCGGTGGTCCGAGTCCAAGAGAGCGACAACGAGGCTGATCGGCATCACCACGATCGGCACGAGCGTCAGCAGCCGAATCCGGCTCTGGTAGAACACGCGCGTGTTCTCCGCGAACGTCGGGTCGACGATGCGCGTGGTTCGTGCTCGCTGCTCGGCCTCCTTTGCGGCCAGACGGATCTCCTGTGAAGAGGTGTCCGCCGCGCCGTTCGAGGAGCGCAGTTTCTCTGCGAGAGGAGCGAACTCCTCGTACAGCGCCTGTTTTCGACGAAGCTCCTCCGCCAGCTCGGGATGACGCTCGCAGAGTTCCTGGAGCTCCACGTCCTCCCCGCGCTCCTTGCGCACCATGAAGTCGGCGTACAGGGTGCTGGCGCTCGGCTCGTACGGAGAGGAAGGCATGGGAGTGGGACGCTCGTGAACGTCTCGCGCAGCATCCTATGCGATCGCGATGGGAATGGCCCGGGCCTCGGAGAGTCGCCCCGAGCCGCTCCGGCGAGGTCTGCACACCGGAGGAGCGGGCGCAGGTCGAGGGCTCCACAGCGCGAGGAGTCGACGGCAGCTTGAGGGACTCCGCGGGTCGGCGCTGCGAGACCTCTTCTTCGGCTTTCTTCCGAGAAGCCCGTGAAGTCCGGCGCGACCACCCCTGAGGAGGACGACCAGGGCCCCGCATCTCATGACGGCGGCCCACCGTGCCTCTCTCAGGAGAAAGACAACCATGCGCCTGCTCCTCGTGTACCCCAGGCTCCCGCGCGACTCCTTCTGGGGGTTCGATCGCGCACTGAAGCTGTCGGGCCGTCGCTCGACGATGCCTCCGCTCGGCCTCCTCACGGTTGCAGGTCATCTGCCTCCCGAGCGCTTCACGCTCCGGCTCGCCGATGAGAACATCGGGCCGATCACGGACGCGGAGATCCGGTGGGCCGACGTCGTCCTGGCCTCCGGTATGGTGGCTCAACTCGAGCCGCTGGAGGAACTGGTGGCGCGCTGCCGGAAACACGGCACGAAGGTCGTCGTTGGCGGTCCGCTCGTGAGCGGCTGCTACGCGGAGCTCCTGGAGCGCGGGTTCGACCCGGACGTCTGGTTCCTGGGAGAGATCGAGCGGCTCAGCTCCGAGTGGGTCCAGGACCTCGAGCGAGGGGAGCTGCGCCCGGTGTACGCCCATGTTCCCGACCAGGAGCACGCGGACCAGGTGCGGTCCGCGTTCGGGGAAGAGAGTCGCATCCTGGTCGAGGCCCTTCCGGCGCTCTCTTCGTCCGTCCTGCCCAGGTTCGACCTGATCGACCAACGGCACTACCACAGCATGGCGGTCCAGGCGAGCCGGGGGTGTCCGATCGGCTGTGAGTTCTGCGACATCTGGAAGCAGTTCGGGCTGAAGTCTCGTGCTGTGCCGGTGGAGCACCTCTGCGACCAGCTGGATCTCCTCTACTCCCTGGGCTGGCGGGGTCGAGTCTTCGTCGTCGACGACAACTTCATCGGAAACGTGGCAGCCACGAGGGATCTGCTCTCGGCACTCCAGGCATGGCAGGTCGCCGAGCGGAAGTTCTTCGTGCCCGCCGGTCTTCGTGCCGTGCTCGGGAGGAAGCGGATCCGTCGTCTGCGACGGAGCTTCCGGCCCCATGCATCGTTTCCATTCGCTTTCAGCACGGAGGCGGACGTCCGCCTGGGTGCCGATGCACCGAAGATGCTCGCGCTTCGCGAAGGGATGGCCCGGGCTGGGTTCAACAGCGTGTTCCTCGGCATCGAGACTCCGAGCGCGGATTCCCTGCGCGAGGCTCGGAAGAAGGTGAACATCGGAAGAGAAGGGGAGGCGACAGCGAACCTCCTTTCCAGCGTCCGTCGTATCCAGGGGGCGGGACTCGAGGTCATGGCCGGCTTCATCCTGGGGTTCGACAGCGATCCGGCGGACATCGACCAGGCGATGGCGACGTTCATTCACGAGGCGGGGATCCCCATCGCGATGGTCGGTCTTCTCGGGGTGATCCCCGGAACCGCGCTGCAGGAACGCCTCGAGAGGGAGGGACGCTACCTGGGTCGGCTCGAGGGAACCCAGACGCATGGTTTCCGACTGAACTTCGTTCCTGTCGGGCGTTCGGAGCGAGTGATCCTCGACCAGTACGCACGGGTGTTGGCGGCCGTCTTCGGAGACGAGCAGGAAGGGATGCGGCGCTTCTACCGACGCTGCGAGCGCGCGATGGACGCGCTTCCGGAAGCTCCGCGGACGGGAGACAGCGTTGGCTGGCGGGAGGTCCGGGCCTTCTTGCGGTCCCTGGTCCGGGTCTCCCCGCGCTTGCAGTACTGGGCCTTTCTGCTCCGGACGCTCGTTCGTAGTCCCCGATTCCTCTCCTATGCAGTCGTCCTCGCGCTCCAGGGGGATCATTTGCATCGACTGACGGTCGCAGCGTTGGAGGCGTACCGATCGACACGAGATCGCCAACCCCAGGCGCAAGCCCTGCCGGGGCTCGTCGCTTCGACGGAGGGATGAGAGTGAGCATCACCTTCTTGGAGGCCGCTTGCATCGCGAGCGCCACCTACACCGAGCGATCCTCGGAGGGGCACTGGCGCTGCGTGGAGGAGTACTCGGAACGGGGCTTCGCTGCGAAGCTCTGGCTCTCGTCCGAGTCCGAGAGCGCCGTGCTGGGGATTCGGGGAACGGCCACTCCCTGGGATGCCCTCCAGGATCTGCGACTCTTGATCGGTCGCGAGCCTCGCTCCTGGAGGAAGGGACGCGCGGCACTCCAGCGCGCACGCGAGCGGTGCGGAGCGGGAGGCTCCGTTCTCTTGACGGGCCATTCTCTGGGTGGGGCCTTCGCGGCCCTCCTCGCCGAGGACCAGGGGCTGCCTGCCGTGACCTTCAATGCGCCGGGGATCCGGCACGTCTCCCGCGCACGGGGCTCGGAGGCGCCGATCTGGAACGTCTGCGTGAGACAGGATTGGATCCGGCATCTGTCGGGGCCCGGGCCGGGAGTCACCCTCGAACTCGACATCGGCGGTGGCGACCCTCTTCCACCCCGGTCCGGCCTCACGGGTCTGGGCTCGGCACTGCGGCAGGGGAGCCGCGCCGAAGGAGGCCTCCTGAGGTTCCTTCGTCGAGCCGTGCGCATGCATCGCATGGGGACGATCCGGATGGGGCTCGAGGAGGGGACTCCCGTCCGTTCCACGGGGACGAGGATGGGATCGATCCCTCCGCTCCCCGGTCCTCACGTTGTATCGGATCTCCGGGCCTCTTCCTGATCGCTCTGCGGGGGAGCTTCCGCCTCTGGGAAGAGCGGTTCCCTCCGCGCCTGTCGCACGTCCCGTTGCGGTGCTAGTCTGAAGCAGCCGCGCGTCCCGGTGCGGCCGGAACGGAACGGGCTCCCTTGGAAGGCAGACAGCGCAGCATCGCGATCTTCGTCCGCGCGGTCTTCGCCTGCGCCGCCCTGGCGCTCGTCGCCAAGAGCGCCCTCGAGGAGGCGCGCGACGAGCAGGCGTTCTCGGTGCAGATGCACCTGCACGGGTCCTTCAGCGAGGGGCGCGCGAGCATGGACAGCCACGCCTGGGAAGCGAGCGACCTCGGGGTGGACGTCCTGTGGTGGAGCGACCACGACTTCCGCATCGCGTCCCACCAGGCGGTCTCGCGCTACGACTTCGAGATGAAGAAGCAGTCGATCGACCGGAACGAGAGCTGGTCGCTGCGATGGGACATGGGGTCACGGACGAAGGGCTACCGCGTGTCGAAGGCCCGGCCGGAGTCGAGCGCGCAGCTCACCTCGCGAGAGCGTCGCCGCGGGCAGAAGAGCCTGCAGGTCGAGACGCGCTCGTCGGGAGAGGAGTTCCAGCCCTTCACGGTCGAGTTCACGTCCGAGGGTACGGTGCACCAGCGACCGCTGGCCGCGCGCCCGCGGGTGCGTCTGGCGGTCTTTCCGGAGAAGGTCTCCGCGGACGCGCGCGGCTTCGTGCGGATCCTCCTCTCGGAGCATGCGCCTCACGAGGACCTCGGCATCCGCCAGTACGTGCTGCGCTACGAGCTGACGCTCGACCCGACCGAGCAGCCGACCACGGACGGGGTCGTCCGTCGCGTGCCCGTCCTCGTGCAGCCCGGCGAGTGGAACGACCTGGTGCTCGACCTGGTGCCCGACGTGGAGGCCGGCTTCGCGCACTTCCTGGCCGAGGACAACTCGCTGTGGAAGCTGCAGTTCGGCGTCGAGACGCGCGCTGGCGCGAAGGGCGTGTGCTACTTCGACGAGCTCAAGATCGAGCGTCGCGTCCCGGAGGAGGAGATGTACGCGCGGCAGCGGGAGCTGATCGAGGAGATCGGCCGCCGCTACCCCTCGATCGTGCAGCACCAGGGGGTCGAGATCTCGCACACGTCGAACCACCTCAACGAGTTCAGCGTCGGCACCGAGCTCCTGGACTACGACGCCCTGCTCGCGCAGGTCGAGCCGGACGGCTACGAGGGGGAGCGGGCGTTCGAGGCGCTGGCGGACCGCGAGGCCATCCGGCGCGCGCACGAGCGCGGCGGACTGATCTCCTACAACCACATGTTCGGCGTCGGGCATCCCGGGCGCAACGAGCCCGCGAACCGCAGGCGGACGCTCAAGGAGCTGACCGCGAACCGCGCGCTCGGAGCCGACCTGCTCGAGGTCGGTTATCGCGAGCGCGGTGGCGCCCGCCTCGAGGACTTCCTCCACGTCTGGGACGGACTCGCGAGCGCGGGTGTGCGCATCGTGGGGACCGGGGTCAGCGACTCCCACGGTTCGCGCATCGGGCGCTGGCGCGGGACGATCAACAACTTCGTGAGCTGGGTCTACGCGGGGGATCCGAGCGAGGCCGAGCTGATCGAGGGGCTTCGCCGCGGACGGGTGTTCTTCGGCGACATCGAGCACTTCGACGGTTCCTTCGACCTCGCCGGGCCCGGGGACGCGCGCATGGGCGACGAGGTCTTCACGGACCGCGAGGAGGTCGAGATCGCCGTGACGCTCGAGGGCGTGCGCAAG
>CAZDYS010000231.1:0-6599 GCA_964509445.1 uncultured Planctomycetaceae bacterium | reverse complement strand
CCCCGCCTTCCCGCGCCCCTCGTCCGCGTTCGACGCCCGCTCCGTCGCGACGGCGTGAGTTTCGGCGACGACACGGAACCCGCGGAGGCGCTCGACCGTCCCGGCCGCTTCGCTCCCCGACCGGGCACCCGGGGTCGAGATCCGGCCCCGTAACAGGCGGGAAACGAAAGCGGCGGTCTCCCGGCGGACCAAGCCCGCCGAGAGACCGCCCGCTCGCGGGCCTCGACGCGCCCTCTAGCCGCCGATCGTCTGGACCAGCGCGTTCGTCGTGCGGCCCACGGGGCTGAAGCCCCCGCAGAAGCCCTGCACGGCGAAGCTCGTCCCGATGAGGGCCGTGTCCAGCGGCAGCACCAGGCCCGGCGCGGGCGCGAACTCCTCGACGCTGACGGTGTGCGAGCCCGTCGTCCCGAGCAGCTTCGGACCGGCGAGGTGCAAGAGACCCCACTTGGACGCCAGCGGCAGGGCCGCCTTCGCGGGCCGGATCTCGATCACGTACAGGCTCGGCGACGAGGCGCCGGTGCAGTCGATCGCCACGTTGAAGGGCTCCCCCGTGGCATCGACGAACGGACCGATCCCGAGCGTTCCGCCGCTGTCCGCGAGCGTGGGATCGGTGACCAGCTCGGCCGCGCAGCTCGCGTCCGGGTTGTCGACGATCGTCAGCTCGAAGTCGAGGTCGAAGGTGTCGTAGGTCCCGAACGAGTCGGTCGCCTCCCCACCGACGTAGTCCGCCGGCGCGGCGTCGTTCGTGCAGCGGATGTCGATCGTGCCCGCGTGATCCACGATGAACCGGTAGACCGAGCCCGCCGTCACCGGGAACGGGTTCTGCAGACGCAGCGTCGTGAACCGCGGGAACACGCCGCCGGGATCCGCGATCGTCTCCGTCGGCGGTGCGACCGTGTAGGCGTCGTTGCCACCGCCGATCTCCGGCGCGAGCCACAGGTCGTAGGGCCCTCCGGTCGAGCCGTCTCCCTCGTGGATCGTGATGGTCGTCACCAGGCCGTCCCCACAGGCGGTGAAGGTCTGCCCGATGGACAGCCCGTTGCCGCCGCTCCCGTAGCCGAACTCCACGTTGAAACCGTCCAGCACGTTCTCCGTGCACGTCTGCGCGGACGCGGCTCCTGCCAGGAGCCCGACCGTCGCCAAGCAAGCGAGTCCTCGCTTCATGCGAATCTCCTCGTGCCGACCCGAGGGCCGGCAGGTGGCGAGCCTCCCCACCGAGCCACTCCGCGGGCCGAGGATCCGACTCCTCGGCGCAGGAAGCACGGGCGGCTCGGCGCAGACGCCCTTCGTTCCCCACACCTACGAAGAGCGTTTCGCGTCCCGCCAGACAAGCGTGGATCCTCGGAACAACGCCGCGGCAGGCGGATCTTGGCCTCGGCTGCCCTCCAGCGCGCTGCGCGGATCGTGCCCGACGGTGGAAGACCCGGTGGCTCGGCGGGGCTACCATGGCCGGCCGTGCGCCCGTAGCTCAGCTGGATAGAGCACCGGATTTCTAATCCGGCGGTCCCAGGTTCGAGTCCTGGCGGGCGTGCCCTAGCTTCCCGCATCCGCATGAACGGTCTCTTCTTCCTGGCGATCGGTTCCCTGCTCTGGCTTCAGGATCCGGCCTCCGACGCTGGAGAGGCGCACGCTCGTCCGAACCCGATCCTCCGGGGCCCCGAGCTCTTGGGAACCGAGCGTCTCGCGCTGCTGGCCTCGCTGACGGAGAGCTTCCATGTGGAATGGACCGTGGAGCCCTTCGCCCTGGTTCGCGCGCACTTCGGACCGCTTCGCAACCAGCCTCCGGCCGCGGTCGTGCAACAGCGACTGTTCTCTTCTCAGAACGTGCCTCAGTGGCGCGGTGAAGACACGTCCGAACCTCTTCGAGCCGTTCTTTGCAGCCACGGACTCGACCTCGCTGAAGCGCAGGAGTGGCCCGGGAACCCCGAGACGCCTCCCGTGGAGGTCGCTCTCACGTACAGTCTGTTCACGCAGGCCGGAAAGCACGTCGCCACCGTCTCGGAATCGCTGCGCCTCCCGGAATCGGAGCTGGGCCCAGGCTTCGTGCGCCGCTTCCACGTGCGCCTCGAGGAGAGAGGGCAACTCCGGCTACACGCCCTCGCCCCTGGCCCTCTCGTGGAGCTTCCCCAAGCGCCGGAAGCGGTCCTGCTGGAGACCGCAGGTCTCGAGGCCAAACCAAAGGTCCGCAAGGCGGTGATTCTCGTCAGCGGCCCTCCCGGTGCGCAGCCGCACCAGCTCGCAACGAGTGGCCACTTGGAGCTTGCGAGCCATCTCGAACCCGGCGGTCGCGCTCGGATCGTGTGCCGCACCCGAGGCCCTGGCCTGGAGTCGATCCAGATGCCGAACGCGCTTCGCGCAAGAGAGGATCTCCACGTGCTCGAGATCTCGGAGCCGAGTGTGCGCTTCGAGATCGCCACGGTCCTCGACGTCGAGCCGCCCCCTACGGAGGGAGCCTGGATGCGAATCGCCGAGAAGCTGCTGCATGCCATCCGGGAACAACCCTGACGGAAGCGGCGTCCTGGAATAGAGATCCAGGTGGGAACGGGAACAACGGTGCGACGTTCGCGTAGGTGCGGCCCAAGTCACGCTGCCCGGTTCGCCCGACATGCTCCATCCAGTCCTCGCATTCTCTCTTCTGGCCATGTGGGTCCTCTGTGGGTCCGCTCGCGCGCAAGACTCCCCAAACAGCGTCGACGTCGACGCGCTCACGGCCTCCCTCGACGAGCTGCGCGCCGCCTTCGAAGCCCCCGGGATGGCCGTCGCCGTGGTGCACCACGACGAAGTGCTGCTCCTCCGCGGCTTCGGGTCCAGGGACCTCGAGGCGGAGCTCCCGGTCACCGCGCGCACCCTGTTCCCCATCGGGTCGGTCACCAAGTCCTTCACCGCGGCCCTCGTCGGCGTGCTCGAGGGCCACGATCTCCTGACGGTCCACGATCGTCCGGCCGCCCACGTGGAGGAGCTCGTCTTCCGCGATCCCGCGATGGACGCGGTCGTCACGCTCGAGGACCTGCTCTCGCATCGCAGCGGCATCGGCGGGGTCGACGGGACGCACGTCTTCTTCCCGGTCGACGACCGCTCTCGCCACGCGGCGCGCCTCCAGCACCTGCGGCCCACGACCGGCGTCCGCGAGCGCTTCGCCTACAGCAACCTCGGCTACGCGCTGCTCGGGCTGGTCTGCGAGCGCGCGACGGAGCGCTCCTGGGAGACCCTGATCGAGGAGGAGCTGTTCGCACCGCTCGCCATGGAGCGCTCGGGCACCCGCCTGGCGGAACTCACCGCCGACGAGGACTTCGCACGTGGGTACGCGATGGTCGACGGCGTGCCCGAGGTCGGCCTCTACGAGGACCAGCACGAGAGCGGCCCCTCGGGCGCGATCCACAGCTCGGCCGAGGACATGGCGCGCTGGGTACGCATGCTGCTCGCCCACGGACGCCTCGCGGACGCAGAGGTCGTCCCGGCGGGGTACGTCGCGCGCACGTTCTCCCCCGTCGTGCACCTGCGCGCGGGCTACGACGCCGCCGAGCGCGACCTGCGCCTCGACGCCTACGGCTACGGCTGGTTCCTGAACGCCTTCGAGGGACGGTTCCGCGTCGAGCACGGCGGCAACGTCCCGGGGTTCACCGCCCGGGTCGATCTCCTGCCCGGCGAGCACCTCGGCGTCGTCGTGCTCACGAACCAGCAGAGCTCGAGCCTCGCCAAGGAGGCCGCGGAGCGCGTCTACCGGCACGTGCTCGGACTCCCGAGACGCGCGACCGCGAGCCTCGCGATCCAGGTCGAGGACGCGCCTCCCTTCGAGCCGGAGCCCCCGCCCGCCGCGCGCCGCGCGCGCCCCGGACGACCGCTGGCGTCCTACGCGGGCGCCTACCACGACCCGGGCTACGGGACGCTGGTCGTCACCCACGCGGAGGGCGCGCTGACGGCCGCGTTCCCGGCCTTCTCGTTCGCTCTCGACGCCACCGGGCCCGACGCGTTCGTGCTTCGCCGCCACGAGCGCATCCACCGCAACTCCCCGACCTTCCCGGTCCTCTTCACGGCGAACGAGGAGGGTGAGGTCGAGGAGCTCCGCCTGCCGCTGCAGGCCGGCGGCGTGCGCTTCCGGCGCGTCCCCTGAGAGGCGGCCCCTAGAACAGCGGCACGACGGCCGGCGCCGAGGCCGCGATCCCGCCGGTCGCGCCCGGGTCGAGCACGACCCACTGGTAGCCGACGTCGATCGCACCGAGGCCCGGGTCCGGGGGCAGCACGGTGGAGACCGAGCCCCAGCCCTCGCCGGCGCCCACGCCCGCGAGCGCGCCGACCGCGAAGGTGCCGAAGCTCGGCGTGAAGGGCAGGAAGATCGAGGCATCGCGCACGGTCAGCGGCGTCATCAAGACGTCCACGTCGTAGCCCAGGAACGCGAGCGAGCCGCCGTTCGCGTTCTCGATCCCGAACGTGACGCTCGGCGAGCCCCACAGGCCGGGCTCGAGCGCGACCATGCGCGGGATCTCTCCCCCGGTGCCCGGCGTGCCGAAGCCCGTGAGCCGCGGACGGCGGGAGGACTCGGAGAAGAGGGTCGGACGGTCGAAGGGCGGCAGCTCGTTCGCGACGCGCGGGTCCGTGAGCGTGCCCTCCAGGAACGCCTGCAGCGCGATGCGCTCGCGGCCGGAGAGGAACAGCTCGCCCATCAGCGGGCTGAGGTTGTCCGTGTGGTCGCCGCCCCGGTCGTAGAACCCGACCACGCCGGCGAGGCTGAACTGCGAGCCGTTGTGGAAGAACGGCGCGCGCAGCGTGGCGTTGCGCAGGTCCGGGGTCTTGAAGCGTCCGCGGTCCTTGGCGAGGCCGGTCTCGTTCGCGCGGCCGATGTCCTCCCCCGCCGGGCGCACGCCGATGTTGTGGAACCGGAAGTCCGTCAGGAACGGGAGCTGGTGGCAGGCGGTGCACTGCGCCTTGCCGAGGAACAGCTGCAGGCCGCGCACCTCGGGCCCGGTCCAGCCCGTGAAGTCGCCCTCGAGCATGCGGTCGAACTTCGTCTCGTTCGAGATCAGCGTGCGCTGGTAGGTCGCGATCGCCATCGCGGTGCGCGCGGCCGTGACGCCCGGTGAACCGAAGGCCTCCTCGTACAGCGCGGCGTAGTCCCGGCCCCCGATCCAGGCGTCGAGCTCGGCCGGGATGTCCGAGGCCAGGGCGAGCGGGTCCACCGCCTCGAGCCGCGCCTCGATGTCCGTCCACAGGCGCCCCTCGTGGGCCATCTCGACGTCGCTGACCGGCGGGCCCGCGGCCTGCGACTCGAGCGCCGCGTTCTCGGTCAGCACCACGGCGCCGGACACCGGGTCGTGGAACACGCTCTCGGAGCGCCCGTCCCAGAACAGCTGCGGCGCGTAGGCCGCGTTGATCATCGTCGGCGACTTGCGCCCGGTGTTCTGCGGGCGCAGGCCGAACTGCGCGTCGGAGACGAAGGTCCCGTCGGCGGCGCTGCGCACGACTCCGGGGGAGGCGCGCACGTCGTCGACCGTCCCGAAGACCCCGTCCGCGCCCGGGTTCGCCGAGCTCAGCTCGAAGGAGCGCGGGTCCGAGCCCCCGGCGGAGGGGATGTGGCAGGTTCCGCAGGCCACGGTGTTCGTCGAGGAGAGCTGCTCCTCCCAGAAGAGCGCCTTGCCGAGCAGCGCCTTCTCCGGGGTGATCGGGTTGCCGGACGGCACGGGGACCGGGGGCAGCGGACGCAGGGCCCCCTGGGCGGACGAGGCACCGGGGGCGGCCAGGAGGAGACCGAGGACGAGAGCGGGGAGGCTGATAGAGCGCATTCCACCAGCGTACGCGTCCAGGGCTGGACCGCCAGGGCTGGCGGCCCGGCGAAAGTGGCCGGGATCACACTTGTCTAACTCCGGTTTGGGGAGAGCGGCGGGCTGCGGCCGGGGCTCTTGTCGAACTCTGGCCCTGGCTGGACGCACGCGGACCGCAACAAGCGCGCGAAACCCCTCCACCGCGGTTGCCGCCCCCACCGGCCGTCCGCACACTATTCGCCCTCCGATCCGAGCGGCGCGGCGTGGACTCCTCCCGCCGCCCCCCGGAAACGAGCCTCGCGCGACCGCTCCCGAGCCTCCACTCGAAGCCACGCGCCACCCCGAATCCACCACGTCCCCAGCACTCCACCCAGAGATCACCATGTCCGTTCTCGTCGGAAAGGAAGCCCCGGATTTCACCGCCCAGGCCGTCGATGGCAGCGGCGCCTTCCAGGAGCTCAAGCTCTCCTCCATGCGCGGCAAGTACGTCGTGCTGTTCTTCTACCCGCTGGACTTCACCTTCGTGTGCCCGTCGGAGATCATCGCCTTCGACAACCACCTGGCGGCCTTCAAGGAGCGCGGCTGTGAGGTCGTCGGCGTGTCCGTCGACTCGCACTTCACGCACCACGCCTGGCGCGAGACCGACCGCAACAAGGGCGGCATCGGCGCCATCGGCTACCCGCTCGTCGCGGACCTCACCAAGAACATCGCGCGCGACTACGACGTCCTCACGGGCGACGGCGCCGTGGCCTTCCGTGGCCTCTTCCTCATCGACAAGGAAGGCATGGTCCGCCACCAGATCGTCAACGACCTGCCGCTCGGCCGCAACGTCGAAGAGGCGCT
>CAZDYS010000230.1:0-6599 GCA_964509445.1 uncultured Planctomycetaceae bacterium | reverse complement strand
CTGGCCCCGGCGTCGCTGCGGCTCCTGGGCGACCAGCTCGCGTCGGAGACTTCCGCGGAGCTGCGCCAGGCCTGCGCGGAGACCCTGCTCGCGGCGGGGCAGCACGAGGTCGCGGTTCCGGTGCTGGCGGACGCACTGGTTCGACCCCGGCTCGACGGAGCGTCCAGCGAGCGCGCGCTGCGCGCCTGGCTCGCGCGCGCGCATCCGGAGGTCCTTTCCTCCTGGGACGCCTGCGGACCGACGCCGGGGGAGATCCCGAGCGCCGAGGCGGTCGCGGCCGCGCGTCGAGAGCGCCGCGAGCTGGTCGAGCGGACGCTCGCGTCTCGCGCGGAACGTCCCTAGCGGGCGACCACGGCCTCGCTAGCATCGCGGGCATGCCTGTCGGGCGTCCCCGGATCCTCTGCGTCGTCGCGGCCTTGGCGCTGCCGTCCTGTCTCTTGCCGAGCGAGATGCCGGAGCCGGTCGATCCGCCCGGCGCGGAACGCATCTCCTGGCGTGGCCCGGACGGTCACGTGTCCGCGCTGCGGGCGGGAGATCCGCACGGGCGCCGCGTGCTCTACGTGCACGGCACGCCCGGGGACGCGACGAACTGGTCCCGCTTCCTCGAGGCGCCGCTGCCGGGCACGGACAGCGTCGCGCTGGATCGACCCGGCTTCGGTGACAGCGATCCCCGTCGAGCCGTCCCGTGCCTCGCCTGTCAGGCGGACGCGCTCGAGCCCGCGCTGCGCATCGACGAGGGCGCCGGAACGGTCCTGGTCGGTCACTCTCTCGGCGGTCCGATCGTGCTGCGCGCCGCCTGTGATCGGCCGGAGCTCGTCGGTGGCGTGGTCGTCGTGGCCGGCAACGTCGACCCGTCGATCGAAGGCCCGCAGTGGTACAACTACTTCGCGCTGGGCTTCCTGGCCTTCCTGCCGCGCGCGCTCGTCAACGCGAACGCGGAGCTCATGCCGCAGCGCGCCGAGCTCCAGGAGCTGGTCCCGCTGCTCGCGGACCTCACCGTGCCGGTCGCGATCGTCCACGGGACGGACGACGAGCTCGTGCCCTACGCGAACGCGCTCTACCTCGAGGAGTTGCTCGCCCCCCGGGGACCGGTGCGTCTCTTCCCGATCGAGGATGCGGGCCACCTCGTGATCTGGACGCGACCGGAGGTCGTGCGGGAGGCGATCGAGTGGGTGCTCGCGGAGTCGCAGTCCGCGGACGGCTAGCTCTCCGCGCTCGCGCGACGGTCCTGCCAGGCACGCAGGCCGTAGGAGATCCGCGCGCGCAGGCGCGGGAGCGCGAAGGCGACCGTCGTGCAGGGGCGGTCGACGCCGCCCCAGTCGCGCTTGTGCCGGGTCGCGCCCGCCATGTAGTCGTAGGACGTCACGCCCTCGTCGATCAGCGCGCCGATCGACAGCACGCGCAGCGCGGTCGCGCTGCGGAACGACTCGACCGCCGGGTCGTAGCCCTCCTGCAGCTGGTAGTAGGTGTCTCCGCGGCGCAGACCGAACTGGTAGGCGATCGGACGACCCTCGAGGTCCAGGCGGCTGAAGCGCAGCTCGTCTCGCGGGCCGTGGATGCCGAGGAGCTCGCGGTAGAGCGCGCGCCGCGGCTCCTCCGCGAAGCTGCCGTTCTCTCCCACCTCGCTCCAGCGCTGGCCGTGGAGGTCGAACAGGCCCTCGAGGTGCTCCTCGAGCCTGGTCTCGTCGGTGCACCAGGCGAGCGTGGCGCCGGCCTCCTCCGCCCGCCGCCGCGCCTGGCGCACCTTGCTGCGCATGCGCGACTTCAGCCCGCCCACGAAGTCGTCCAGGGTCTCTGGGAGCGGCGCCGCCAGGCAGTCGCCGGGACGCTCCCGCGCGGGCAGGCGCCGGCGCGCGAGCTCGTCGCGCAGGACCGGCAGGAAGCGACTCGCATCCGGGACGCCGGACAGCACGACGGCCTGCAGGCGGCGCTCCGAGGCCAGGGCGTCGACCAGCAGGCGACCGACCTCGCGCTCCTCGCCGGGCGCGAGCGCGACGTCGAGGTAGTCCGAGTCGAAGGTCCCGTCGGAGGACAGGAGCGCTCGGCGCAGCGCGAAGCGCCCGCGCGCGGGCTCCAGGCGCAGCGGCAGGAAGCCGACGACCTCCTCGCCGCGCTCCACGGTCCAGCCGAACAGGTCGGCGGGGTCGACGAAGGCGCGCGCGTGGGCGACCAGCCAGCTCGCGGAGTTGCAGAGCGGGTCCAGGTCCGCCGCGCGGAACAGGGACTCCGCGCGCTGGGCCTCTCGTTCCAGCGCCTCGATCCCCTGCCAGCGGCGGATCTCCAGAGCGCTCTCCGTCGCGGGGGACATCGGCCGGGAGTGCCCGCTCAGGGCAGCGGCAGCTCCTGCGCGAAGCGGCGACCGGCCTCCGTCAGGGTGACGGGCTCGGCACCGAACTCCTCGATGCAGAACCGCATCAGCTCCTTCGTTCGCTGGATGCAGTCGTCGCCCTCGGCCTCCATCGAGTTGCGCAGGCGTCCGGAGCGACCGCTGGCGAGCTCGTTGGAGTGCAGGAACACGTTGAGGACGGGGTTCTTCTCCTTCATCAACGTCCGCGCGAGCTTCTTCATCATCGGCAGGTCGAAGCGCGCGGGGTAGAGCCAGGCGAAGTCGAGCAACCCGAGGTAGTCGCGCGACAGGACTCCGCGCATGTGGAACACCTTGGGCATGTGCACGTAGGCGTTGAGCACCGCCTTGGGAAGCGTGTGCGTGACGCCGACCGAGACCGGGATCTCGATGATGCCGAGGTCGCCGCGTCGGCCGACGTGGTCGCGGGCCGGCCGGTAGGGGTGACGCGGCGCGCGTCGGAAGTCGGGACCGCCGTAGCCGCGGTGGGAGTCGAGCGGCGTGACCGAGCTGTCGACCTCGTAGCCGAAGGGCAGGAGCTCGCACAGCGTCGCGGCGTCGATTCCGAAGCGCCCCGCACGGAACGCGGTCGGCGCCTCGCCCAGCATGTCGGTCAGCGCCTGGTGCAGGACCGCGAGCTTGGCCCGGAAGCGCTCCGCTCCCAGCTGGAACTGGTAGTAGGGCAGCGTGCGCTCGTCCCGCTCGATGCCCGGGATCCCGTCGAAGGGCGGCGTGTTCCAGGGATGCAGGTGCGTCCCGATCTCACAGTCGCCGCGCGCGAAGAGCTCGAGCAGCACGGCCGAAGACTCCGCGTTCGTGACCATCGGGTACGTGCACAGGTACGTCGGTCGAACGCCGAGCTCCGCACAGGCGTCCGCCATGTGCGGCAGCGCATGCACGTTGCTCACCGAGATCGGATCGGTGATCTCCCACCCGGGCATGTCCTCCTCGACGTCGATCGTCAGGAGTAGCAGGGGCTTGCGAGCGGTCATGCGGGAAGGGCTAGTAACCAAGCGCCTCGAGGTTCGCTTGGATCTCGGGTGTGAGCGTGGCCGGTTCGATGTCCCGGAAGCCGGTGTCGAACAGGAACTCTCCGTGTTCCTGCAGCTTGGCGAGCAGCTCCTCGATGACGTCGCGGTAGGCCGGGTCGGCGATCAGGTTGACCGTCTCGCCGGGGTCGTTCAGGAGATCGTAGAGCGCTTCCGAGTCGTTTTCCGGGTTCTCCACGGGGAAGAACGCGTTTTGCTCGGTCAGAACGAGCTTCCAGCGACCCTGCCGGACGCCGCTGAAGACGAACGCGCGGTGGTCGGAGTGGCCCTGGCCGAACTCGTTCTCGAGGTAGTACAGGCGCTCGGGCTTCCAGTCCTCGTTCTCGAAGGCGGCGGCGAAGGACTCGCCGTCCCCGAAGGAGACCGGGCCCTCCTCGGCGCGCGCGATGCCCGCGAGCTCCGCGACCGTGGCCGGGACGTCCAGGATCTGCACGGGCTCCTCGACGACGCGCCCCGGCGGGATGCCGGCGCCGTGGAAGATCAGCGGTACCTGCACGACCGGCTGGAACAGGGAGAAGCCGTGGCCGAGCACCTCGTGCTCGAAGAACTCTTCGCCGTGGTCGGACGTCAGCACGAACATCGTGTTGTCCCAGACGCCGGCGTCTTTCAGCGTCGCCACGAGCTCCTCCAGCCCGACGTCCGTGTAGCGGACCTCGGCGTCGTAGAGGTCGCGGCCGACGAGCTCCTTGCGCTTCTCGAAGGTCACGAAGCCGTGGTCCTGCGCGAACTCCTCGCGCCACGGCGACGGCGGGTCGTAGGGGATGTGCGGGTCGATGTAGTGCACGTAGAGGAAGAAGCGCTCGTCCCCGTTCTTCGCCAGCCAGCCCTCGACGTGTCGGTTCATCTGGCGCACGTCGTTCTCGTACTTCCAGTTGAACTGGTGACGCAGCAGCTCCATCAGCGAGCGCCCGAACCACGTGTCGCGGATGCAGGCGAGGGTGAGCGTGTCCTCGACGGGCGAGTCGAAGAACACGTCGAACCCGCGGTCGAAGTCGAAGACCGCCTTCACGTTCGGGTTGCTCACGAAGCCCGCGGTGACGTAGCCCGCCTGGCGGAAGGCCTCGGCCATCGTGCGCTCCCCCTCGGGCAGCTGCAGGCTGCTGCCGTGGTACAGCGCGCCGTGGCGCGAGGGGTACAGGCCGGTGAAGATGGTGCCGGTCGCGGGCTTGGTCCAGGCGGCAGCGGCGACGGGGTCGGCGAAGCGCGTCCCGCTCTCCGCCAGGGAGTCCAGGAACGGCGACGTCGGGCGAGGGTAACCGTAGCAGGACAGCCCGTCGGCGCGCAGGGTGTCGACCGTCACGAACACGACGTTCGGACCGTCGACCTCGGCTCCGTCGCGCGTCACCGTCGCGTACTCCACGTCCTGCGGGAGCGCGGACAGCTGGAACGAGGGGACGGCGCGTCCGACGCAGGCGACCAGCAGGCCGAGCAGGCCGTAGCGCAGGAGGCCCGGAAGCATCGGTCCGCGCGCCCAGCGGGCGGCGAGGCTCTCGACGCGCGGGGCGAGCGGGCGCGCCAGCGCCGCGGCGAGCAGGATTCCCGCGAACGCGATGCCGGCCACGGCCGCGAGGCGTGCAGGCGATCGATAGCCGCCGCTCACGGAGAAGAAGATCTCCTGCGCGCAGGCCAGGGTCGCCGCGGCGCCCAGGATCCCGGTCAGCGTGGTGCTCACCAGCTCCTTGGGGGCGAAGGGCACGAACCGGACCAGCCCGGCGAACACCAGGAGCGCGAAGAGGCAGGCCGACAGGCCCACGGCGTCGAGCAGGAGGACCTTGGCCGTGGTCAGGAACGGCAGCGCGTCGTCCGCCATCCAGGTGATGGACAGCCAGCAGAAGAGCGCCGCGAAGGCCAGGCCGAAGCCGGCCGTGAAGCGGCGCGCCTGGGAGTGGTCGTTCGCGCGGAACAGCGGGGCCAGTGCGAGGCCGACCAGCGCGGCAGCGAGGCCGAACAGCCCCCAGCCGACGCTCTCGATCGCCATCGACTGCAGCACGGCCTCCATCTTCTCCGCGAAGGACGACTCGGTCCCGGCCTGGAACTCCAGCACGAACGGGCGCCGGAAGAAGATCCACGCGGCGTGGGCGCCACCGGCGACGAGGCCGACGAAGGCAGCCGCGAACGAAGCGCGAAGGACGAGCTTGGAGGGGGAAGCTTGCAAGCGACTAGGGGGCGGGGATCGCGCCGGACCGGGCGACGGCCTCGGGGAACGCGCGCGTCAGCTCCTTCGAGAGGAACGTGCGCTTGAGGAACGGAGTGTCGACCTGTTGGAGGCGGCCGAGCGTGCCGAAATCGAGCCGGGCGAGGCCCTTCCGGGAGACCTTTTTCTTCACGTGCGCGTAGCCCACGAGCTCACGCAGGCCGCGCTCGCGCATCTCGTCGAGGACGAACGCCATGCCCGCGACGTAGAGCTTCTTGCCGCGGTGCTCCGGGCTGGTGAAGGCCTTGTAGATGAACCACTGGTCCGGGGCGAGGCGACGCTTCACGAGGCCCGGGACGTTCAGGTTGCGGGGATTGACCCACATGCTGAAGACCGCGGTCCCTTCGTGGAACGCCATGACCACGCGGTGGTCGAAGGAGAGGCGCGTGCACCCTTCGCGGCGCTCGCGTGCGTCGAGCTCGGTGTGGTGCTCGTCGCAGGCCTCGACGTCCTCGGCCGAGCCCCAGCGGAGCTCGTAACCCTCGGGCGCCTCGAAGCCGGGCTCGGTCGGCACCGGTCGCGCGAACACGTCGAAGGTGTGGACCTCGAAGCGCCTACGGATCCGCCCGAGGACCTTCCTCAGGCGGGTGTGCAGGGGCAGAGAGGCGGGGGGATCGGCCGTGGACTCCACGGCACGACTATCGACGGATCCGGGGTCCTTATCGAGCGAAAGCGGTGCCCTTTCCGCCGGACCCGAGGTTCCACAGGTGCCGGCCGCGGAGCACGGTGGAGCCGGCGCGACGCGGTCCCGCGAGCCCGACCTCGTCGAGCGGGGCGAAGCGCAGGCCGCCGGAAGCGGTTCGCAGGGCGATCCAGTCGCCGGTCACGGTCCGCCACGGCCACGCGGCGTCGCCCGCGAACAGCCACACCGTCGTGGCTCCGGGGCCGGCGTCCGTGGTCGCCACGCCGCGCGGTCGCGGGCCGCCCGGCGCCAGGAGGAAGCTCTCCAGGCGTCCGGCGCCCAGCTTGAGGAGCGCGGTGGTCGTGCCGGTGAGCGGGTCGACCCGGAAGA
>CAZDYS010000229.1:0-6615 GCA_964509445.1 uncultured Planctomycetaceae bacterium | reverse complement strand
CCCCGCGCACGTGTACCAGAGCGCGGGCGTCTACACGGTCACGCTGACCGTCTCCGGGGACGGCGGGAACGACTCCGCCACGGCCCAGGTCACCGCCTACGAACAGGCCGTGGCGAGCTTCGGCATCGACGCGCCGACCGGCATCGCGCCTCACGCGATCCAGGCCACGGACACGTCCACCGGCGCCATCGACAGCTGGAGCTGGAACTTCGGCGACGGCACCACCTCGACGCTGCAGAACCCCTCGCACACCTACGCGACGGACGGCGTCTTCACCGTCACCCTGACGGTCTCCGGGGACGGAGGTTCCGACTCCGCCAGCCAGACGGTGACGGTCTTCGCACCGGCCGTCGCGAGCTTCGACCTGGATCCGGAGCAGGGCATCGCGCCGCTCGCGGTGCGGTTCACCGACACCTCCGGCGGCGACGTCGACACCTGGAGCTGGGACTTCGGCGACGGGACCACGTCGACCCAGCAGAGCCCGACCCACACCTTCACGACCCCCGGGGTCTACGGCGTGGCGCTCACCGTGTCGGGCAACGGGGGAACGGACACGATCACGCGAAACGTCACGGTCTTCGAGCGCGCCGCCGCGAGCTTCACGCTGGACGCTCCGCGGGGCATCGCTCCGCACACCGTGCGCTTCACGGACACCTCCACCGGGGACATCGACAGCTGGAGCTGGCTGTTCGGCGACGGCGGCAGCTCGAGCGAACCGAACCCGAGCCACACCTACACGCAGCCGGGCACCTACACGGTGACCCTGACCGTCTCGGGGGACGGCGGCACGGACTCCGTCACCGACACGGTCACGGTGTTCGATCCGGCGGTGGCGAGCTTCACCCCGGAGCCGGACGAGGGCGTCGCGCCTCTCTCGGTCACGTTCCTCGACGCCTCCAGCGGCGACATCGACACCTGGAGCTGGGACTTCGGCGACGGCGGGACCTCCTCGCAGCAGACGCCGACGCACCGCTACACCACGCCGGGCCAGTACACCGTCACGCTGACGGTCTCCGGCGACGGCGGAAGCGACACGACGACGCGCCCCGTCACGGTCTTCGAGGAGGCCGTCGCCGCCTTCCTGGCGAACCCGACCTCCGGCCCCGCGCCGCTGACGGTGAGCTTCCAGGAGCAGTCGAGCGGCGACATCGACAGTGGTTCCTGGGACTTCGGGGACGGCGCCACGTCGATGGACCCCAACCCGACCCACACGTTCACGGAGCCGGGCACCTACACGGTCACGCTGTCGGTCTCCGGGGACGGCGGCTCGGACGTCGCGAGCACCGTGATCACCGTGTTCGACCCGGTCGAAGCCAGCTTCTTCCCGACGCCGGACTCCGGCGTCGCGGACGAGAAGATCGGGCTCTTCGTCCTGTTCACCAACACGACCGTCGGCGACGCGGACACCTGGGCCTGGGACTTCGGGGACCCGTTCTCCGGCAGCAACACCTCCTCGCTCCAGAATCCGTCGCACACGTTCTTCGACCCCGGCGTCTACACCGTCACGCTCACCGCCTCGGGCCCCGGCGGCACCGACACGACGACGGGCCAGGTCGTCGTCTTCGCGCCGGCCTTCGCCTCCTTCGCGGCGACGCCGGACACCGGCCCCGCGCCGCTCCTCGTGAGCTTCACGGATCAGTCGCAGGGAGACGTCGACAGCTGGAGCTGGGACTTCGGCGACGGCGGCACGTCCACGCTGCAGAACCCGACCCACACCTACGTGGAGCCCGGCGTCTACAGCGCTCGGCTGACCGTCTCCGGAGACGGAGGCACGGACGTGGCCACGCGGACGATCACCGTGCTGGATCCGGTCGACGCGAGCTTCGTCGCGGATCCCACCGAGGGCGGCGTCGGGCTGCAGGTGCAGTTCCTCGACACGAGCACCGGAGCCGTCGACTCCTGGAGCTGGGACTTCGGCGACGGCGGAACGTCCTCGCAGCGGAACCCGGTCCACGCGTACCTGGAGCCGGGCGTGTTCACGGCGACGCTGACCGCCTCCGGGCCGGGAGGCACGGACACGGCGCAGGAGACGATCACCATCTTCGAGGCGCCGACGGCGGCGTTCTCGGCGAACCCGACGGTCGGCGGCGTTCCGCTGCCGGTCTCGTTCACGGACCAGTCCACCGGCGTGATCACGTCGTGGTTCTGGGACTTCGGCGACCCCAACTCCAACGCGCCGACCTCGACCGCGCAGAACCCGTCGCACACCTACTTCGGCCAGGGGACGTACACCGTCACCCTGACCGTGACCGGTCCGGGCGGGACGGACTCGACCACGGGGACCATCGACGTCGTCCCGCCCCCGAGCGCCGCCTTCGAGTGGAGCCCGGGCGGTGCCGGACGCACGGTCGACTTCCAGGACTTCGCCGGCGGCGGTCCGATCACGGGCTGGTTCTGGGACTTCGGGGACGGCACCTCGTCCACCGCGCAGAACCCGCGCAAGACCTTCCCCCAGGCCGGCGGCTGGATCGTCACGCTGACCGTGACCGGTCCCGGCGGGAGTGACGCCACGGAGCAGGACGTGCTGGTGGAGGACGCGCCCGTCGCGGTCTGGGGAGGCTCCCAGGACGGGGAGTCCTACTTCTTCTCCGCCTCGAACTCCTCGGGCTCGATCGACAGCTACGAGTGGGACTTCGGCGACGGCACGACCGGCACCGGCCTCTTCCCGGACCACGTCTACCCGGCCACGGGCACCTACGACGTGACGCTGACCGTGCGCGGCCCCTGGGGCGTCGGGACCAGCACCCAGACCATCACCTACTTCGCCGCGCCGCGAGCTGCGTTCTCCGCCTCGCCGACCTCCGGCTTCACTCCGCTCGTCGTGAACTTCACGGACGCCTCGGTCGACGCGACGAGCTGGTTCTGGGACTTCGGAGACGAGACCATCTCGACCCTGCAGAACCCGAGCCACACCTTCTTCGGGGCCGGCTTCGTGCAGACCGTGACGCTGACGGTGTCGAACCCCTCGGGAGAGTCGAGCTCGACGACGATGGACATCGTGCTCCTGTCCGACAGCTCCACGGCTCCGCGCCTGTCGAACGGCTCCTACGTGGTCACGGGCATCAACGACTGCATCCCGAACCCGCCGCCGGCGCCGCAGACGGAACACTCGTCCTTCTCGATCTCGTTCGACTACGTCGACCTCAACGGGGACGTGACGTCGCCGGGTTCGCCGCCCTTCACGCCTGGCGCGACGGACGTGGAGGTCGCCTACGTGTTCTCCAACGGCGCGAGCGGCAGCTTCAACGTGAACGGCTTCGCGTCGGTCTCCGGCGACGGCGCCTCCGGCTCGGTCGTGACGCAGCAGTGCTACCTGTTCGGCGGCACCGACTGGGTCGACGTCTCGGTCCGCATCACGGACGCCCAGGGGAACCTGAGCGCCCCGGTCACCGTGCGCGTGCTCGCGCCCCCGGGCACGAACCGCCAGCCCGCCGTCTCCCCCAGCGGGGGCCCCGCGGCGCGTCAGCCCTAGTCCTCCTCGCGCTCGACCTCGGTGCGTCGTCGGCTGCTCCTCGGCTTCGCCTGCTTCCTCCTCGGCAGCGCCTTGCTGTGGAGCGGCTGGGGCGAGCGGGCGCGCGAGGAACCCGCTCCGCGGCCAGGAGCGGCGAGGCTCGACTCCTCGGAGGCAGCTCCGGGAACCCCGGAGCGGACGCGTGACGTTGCGGGGCGCCAGGAGACGGCGGACGACGCGCTCCTCCTGGCAGAGCAAGCCGAGGACCCCACCGCGTCGACCTCCGCGCGCCACCTCGTCCACGGAACCCTCGTCGACGAGCAGGGCCGTCCGCTCGGCGGACTCGAGCTGCGCGCTGGCCCCGGCGAGCCGTCCGTACGCACGGACGCGGACGGTCGGTTCCGCGTACGCACCCGAGACCCGCACCACCGGCTGGTGCCCCGCTCCGTGGACTGGGCGCTGCTCGAGGCTTCGCGCTCTCTCGAGACGGGCGCGCTGCTCCTCGTCGCCGGGCGAACCGGCGTGCTCGACGGACGCGTGGTCGACGCGGAGGGTCGTCCGCTCGCGCTGCGCCTCCGTGCCTCGCTGGAGCCCGGGGCGCTGTCGGCCGCCGGGCCGCGAGCGGACGGGCTGCCCCGGAGCGGGCGAGGAGGGAGCTCCTGGAGCGTGACGGCGCGCGCGGACGGCCACTTCTCGTTCGCTCGCGTTCCCGTGGACGTCCCGCTCGTGCTCGAGTGGGATCACGACCAGCACCAGCGCGTCCTCGCCAGCCTGGCTGCCGGCGAGCGCCCGTTCCTCCAGCTCGTGGTCGACCGGGACCCCACCGTTCGCATCGCGGGGATCGTCCTGGAGGACGACGGGCGACCGGTGCCCGGCGCCTGCCTCGCGCTGGGGGCCCAGAACTGGCGCAGCGACGAGGACGGCCGCTTCGAGGTCGACGTGCCGCAGAGCCGCGAGCCGCGAACCCTGACGGCCTCCAGCGCTCACGGCGGCGAGGTCCGGGTCGCGCGTGTTGAAGACGCCCTGGCACCCGCCTCCGACGGAGACGTCGATCGGATCGACGGCCTCGAGGTCCGCCTCTCCCCCCCGCGACCCCTAGTACGCGGTCGCCTGCTCGACGCGGACGGCCTCCCGCTGCCCGGCTGGCGCGTCCGCAGGCTGCACGCGAGCGAGCCGCACTCGGCGACGCGCGCCCTGACGGACCGCCTCGCCGAGCACGTGTTCACGCAGGCGGACGGGTCCTTCGTCGTGCGCGGCCTGCCCTCGGAGGAGGAGTCCGTGGTGCTCGAAGCCTGGTCGAAGCGCACGCGCGTCGTGGCCCTGAGCCCTCCCTACGCGCCCGGGACCTCGGGCGTCGACTGGGTCCTCACGATCCCTGCGTCGGCACCGCTCGCGGGCGTGCTGGAGAGCCCGTCCGGTGCGCCCGTGGTCCGTGCGACGATCCGGCTCGCACCGATCCTCGACGGGCGGCGGGGGCGAACGACGGCGAGCGTCCGCAGCGACCTCGACGGGTCCTTCCGGATCGACGCCGCGCCGCGGCAGCCGTTCGAACTCTCGATCCAGGCGTCCGGGTTCCTGCCGCGGACGCTGGAGCTCGCAGACCCGCTGGAGCTGCCCTCCCCCCTCCTCCTGACGCCGGCGGCGCGCCTGGTCCTGCGCGCCCCGCCCGAGGGCAGCCAGCCCTACGCCCTCCGTTTGCAGGACCCGAGCGGGAAGGCGCTGTCCTTCCACGACGGGATTCGGGGACACGACCTGGGCACGCGTCCGCTCCTCGAGCCCGGCGCACGCCGGAGCTTCGAGGTGAGCGTCGAGGCCGCGGTGCTGCTCCTGGAGAGTGCGAGCGGAACGTCCCGCCGCGCGCTGCAGCTCACGCCCGGAGGCCCCCCGGTCGAGGTCCTCTTCTGAGGCGGACCGACGTTCAGTAGGTCAGCGTGACCGACGCGTCCCCGGCCCGCACGACCCAGCGCTTCGGACCGACCCAGGCGATCGCGTCGGCGCGCGCGTAGTTCTGGCGGCGCAGCTCGCGTCCGTCCGCCAGCGCGAAGATCCGCACCTCTCCCGGCGCGAGCAGGACGGCCAGCTCGTCGACCCCCACCGCGACGCCGCGCACGACCGTGGGCGGAACGTGATCGAGCCGCACGAGCTCGGTGATGCGCAGGGTCTGCGTGTCGATCGCGACGACGCTCAGCTGCTGCCGCAGCTCGATCCGACGCCGGTCCGCGGACGGGTTGCTGCTCTCGAAGATGCCCGCGACGTAGAGCTTGCCGCCGGAGCTCACGCACTGGTCCGCCCAGGTCAGGGAGGGCAGCCGGTTCTGGTGCTGGATGGTCCAGCCCGCGGGAGCGCGCTCGACGCGCAGGGCGATCGTGCGTCCGTCGGTCATCGCCCCCACGGAGCGCGACGTGATCAGGAGGAGCTCCGCGTCGGACAGCGGCTCGGCGTGGTCGATCTCGTCCTGGCCGAGCTGCTTCAGGAAGGAGCCCGCGTCGAGGCGCTCCAGGCGCTCGCCGGAGGGGACCTCGACCAGATGGACCACGCGTCCGTCGTTCACGGCCGCGAGCTCGTCGCGGACGGCGATCGAGCGGTGGAGTCCCTGGCTCGGAGACGGCGCCCAGCGGACGCGCTTCGCACCCAGCTGCAGGAACGCCAGCCGGTCCGCGTAGCCCACGCAGGCCCAGCCGCTCGATGCGAGGTCGAAGCCCGCCGCGGACGGACGCGGGGCCGTGGACTCGGAGGCGAGGCTCCACTCCTCCTCGGCACCCACCACCTTGGAAACGCGTCCGCCGTCGAACAGGACGTGCGCTCCCTCACCGGCCGGGAGCAGGATGGGTCGCGCAGTCGGGGTGAAGCGCTCGCTCGCGCCCAGTGCACCGCAGGCGCTCACGAACCAGAGCGTCGTCGCCAGAGCCAGGGGCCGGATCCACGCAGTCGGCATGTCGCGTTCGTTCCCCCGTGGAGCGGAGCGCGCGGACCGGGGGCATCGTCCGCGACAGAGGAGAGGAGCGCCGGTCACTCGCCGGCAGCCAGCGGGAGCAGCACGCGGAAGCCCACGTCCCGCGGTGCGCTGTTCACGTTGATCAGGTTGCGTTCGGACGTGAGCGCACAGTCCTCGGGCAGCTGGTCGAAGGACCCTCCGAGGATGCGCGGGAGGGATTCGGAGGAGC